>JBIIND010000367.1:0-2562 GCA_044337665.1 Cyanobium sp. | reverse complement strand
CAGCGGCGAAACCGAAGACGTCACCATCGCCGACCTGGCGGTGGCCACCCGCGCCGGCCAGATCAAGACCGGCTCCCTCAGCCGCAGCGACCGCGTCGCCAAATACAACCAGCTGCTGCGCATTGAAGATGAGCTGGGCAGCCAGGCCGTCTATGCCGGGGTCGATGATCGGGGGCCGCGCGGGCGGGGTTGAGAAGGGCCGTGGCCCCCTCCCCGCGCCCTGCATACGTTGGGGGGGTCAAACCTTCCGGCGGTCCCAGGCGGCCGCTCCCTGTTCATGGCTCTCCTCGATGATCTGATCGGCGGCGTGATGTCCGCCGTGGCGGGTGACAAGGCCCCTGCCCTCAACCAGTTCCTTCAGGACAACGGCGGCGTCAACGGCCTGGCCCAGAAGTTCCAGAGCGGCGGGGCCGGTGAAGTCTTCAGCAGCTGGCCCAGAAGATGGGTCTCGATCCCCAGCAGACCTCCGACTTCATCGCCAAAGCCTTGCCGCAGCTGATCGACAAGCTCACCCCCCAAGGCGCGATCGAGGGCGCCGCTCCGCCGGCCCAGGGCTGATCACCCCCCCGATCCCGGCAACTGATCGATCCGGCCGTCGCGCTTGAGACGGGCCTGCAGCTTCAACCAGCCCAGGCCCACCGGCACCCCCAGGGCCAGGGGCACGGCGGTGAGGGCCGGACGGTTGCTGGCGGCCAGCAGGGCCGCCGCCACCGCCAGGCCCCCCAGCAGGAACGACTGGCCAGCGCTCTGCTGCGCCAGGGCGAGGCGGCGCAGCAGGCGGTCGGTTTCGCCGGCGCGGATCTGCACCTGCAGGTCGCCCTGCTCGATGCGCGAGAGGCTTTCATCGAGCCGCCGCGGGATGCCCAGGGCGCTTCGGCCCACCTCGGCCGCCTGGCGGGAGAGCTCATTGATCAGATCGTTGGGGCCGTTTCCTCCAGCGGTCATGAGGGGAAGCAGGTAGGGACGGGCGATCGAGACCAGGCTAAAGGCCGGATCGAGGCTGCGGCCCACCCCCTCGAAGGTGGAGAGCGCACGCATCACAAAGATCAGCTCCGGCGGCAGGCGGAAGGGCTGGCCGTACACCAGGTCGTAGAGATCGCCGGAGAGTTTCTCCAGCACGTTGGCGGTGAAGGGGGGGGTGAGGGCTTCATTGAGCATCAGTCGCACCAGGCGGCGCACCGGCCCCGGGTCGATGCCGGCGGCGATCACCCCGGCCTGCTGCAGCTCCTCCACCAGGCCGGCGGCGTCCCGGGCGGCGGCAGCCCTCACCATGCGACCGATGCGGCTGCGCAGCCGCTCGGAAATCTGCCCCATCATGCCGAAGTCGTAATAGATGAGGGCGCCATCGGCGGCGACCGCCAGGTTGCCGGGGTGGGGATCGGCGTGGAAGAAGCCGAACCGCACCAGCTGCTGCAGGTAGCTGGCGGCTCCCTTCTCGGCGACCGCCGCCGGATCGATGCCCGCCGCCAGCAGGGCGGAACGGTCGGTGATCTTGATGCCGGGCAGGTAATCGAGGCAGAGCACCCGGCGGGAGCTGAGCTCCCAGACCACCGCCGGGATGCGGATGCCGGGATCGTCGAGGAACTGCTGGCGGAAGCGGGCGGCGTGCTCCCGCTCGATCTCGAAGTTGAGTTCTCGCAGCAGAACGCGGCGGCATTCCTTGGCAATCCCCACCCAGTCGCGGCCCTCCCCCCAGCGGGGATGGCGCTGCACCGCGGCCGCCACCTGCTGCAGCACCTCCAGATCAAGCCGGAAGAGGCGCTCCAGCCCTGGCCGCTGCACCTTGAACACCACCTGCCGGCCGCTGCGCAGGCTGGCCCGATGCACCTGGGCGAGGCTGGCGGAGCCGAGGGGGTCCACCTCGATGTCGATGATCTCGGCCCGCCGTTCCCCCATCTCCTGCTCGAGGATCGACTCCACCACCGCAAAGGGGAAGGCGGGCACCCGGTCCTGCAGATGGGCCAGCTCCTCCACCACATCCGCCGGCAGCACATCGGGGCGGGCGGAGAGGAGCTGACCGAGCTTGATGAAGGCGGACCCCAGCTGCAGGAAGGTGGCCGTCAGCCAGCGGGCGCGGCGGCGCTGGCGGGCAGCCAGGCGTTCCTGACTGAAGCCGCCGATGTAGGTCCAGCGGCGGCGATCCCACCAGAGCCCCGCCACCAGGCAGAGGGCCAGCCACCAGATGCGCAGGGGACGGGCCAGCCACGCCAGTCGCCCCGGTCCCAAGGGAGCCTCCATCAGGAGGAATGGGCGGAACCGCCGCCGGGGGGCTGCTCCAGGCGGCGGGAAAGCTCGGCCACCCGGGCCCGCAGGGCGTCGATCTGATCCTGGGGATCGGGGGACGCGCCGGGGGCGGCCGCGCCCGCGGAGGGGCCCTCCCCCGGCACCTCGCCCCGTTCCAGGCGCTCGGCCTCGCGCTCCACCTCCTCGCGGAACAGGTCGATCTCCTGCCGCAGGCGACGGGGAACGTCCTGGGCCAACACCGCCAGGGTGGCGGCGGTGTCGGCCAGACCGCTTCCGAAACGGGCTCCCAGGCGGTTCAGGGCGGCCTGGAACAGATAG
>JBIIND010000034.1:0-9907 GCA_044337665.1 Cyanobium sp. | reverse complement strand
CTGCGCCCTGGCGGACCGGGCCGTGGTGGTCACCCCCATGACCCTCGCCTTCATGGACGACACTTCCCGGGAGCTGCTTCGCCTGATCGCGCCCGGCAGCCCCGTTCCCCTGGGCCAGGGCCGCCCCGATCCGGAGCCAAGCGGCAGCGAGAGCCCCTGAGGGGCCCCCTGCTCAGGGCGACGGGGGAGCGCCAGTTCCGAGGCCGAAACCGCCGCCCCCCGGTCGGGGGGCGGTCGCGGGGGCTTCGGGCTTGGGCGCGGGGCGATTGAACTCCCGGCAGGCCACCACCACCCCCCGCGCTGCGGCGTCGATCGGTTCACGGCGCTCCAGGCTGTTGGCCGGCGCCACCGTGGCCTTCTGGCGGATCTCCCAGAGGATGTCCTTGCAGCGGCCCGGCAGGCGCGGATGGTCGAGCAGGCGGTCGGCGCTGGTGCGGGCCTGGTCGCAGGGCGCCGCGGTGTTCTCGCGGCCGCATGCGAACGTGCTGAGCTGCAGCTCACGGAAGACGCCGGTGGCCGGGTAGGCCGGATCCGCCGGTGCGGCCCGCAGGGCGTTGCCTCCGCCCTGAAGCAGCAGCAGCGCCCCGATCAGGGCAAGCCGGCCCAGGGGGCCAGGGGCGGCGGGCTCTCCCATGGAGGGGGCGAGGGGAAGCCCCATCATCGCCGCTCCGGCCCCGCCAGGGTTGCCAGTCCGTCGCGCAGCACCCGCTGGCCCGCGCGCCAGCGCCGGGCGAGCAGGGGGCCGCTCAGGGGCGCGCTGGCGGCCAGCAGCGCCCGCAGCCAGGGTCGCGCCCGCAGCAGCTCGGCCCGCCCCAGCTCCTCGGCCTGCAGGGCCTGCACGGCGCGCACCTCCGGCAGCCGCTCGGCCTCGATCCGCGCCAACGCCTCCTCCAGGGCGACGGAGCGTCGCTCCGCCGCGGCCTCCAGCGCCGGGCCCAGGTGGGCGGCGGCCACCACCGCGTCCCGCAGCGCCATGTTGAGGCCCTGGGCCCGCACCGGGCTCATCGGATGGGCCGCATCGCCCAGCAGCAGCAGGCCGGGGCGGTGCCAGCGCTCGGCCAGGCCCACCCGCACCGGCAGCCGCACCGGGCCCCGCACCGCCCGTTCGGGCAGCTGCCGCAGCAGGGCGACCAGCTCCGGTGGCGCCCCGGTCGCCCAGCGCTGCCGCCAGTCGATCGCCCGGGCCCCGGCCCCATTCCCCCGCTCCGCCCCGTCGGCCCCCACCACCCAGCCGAGCTGCACGCCGCTGTCGGCCCGCCGGAACAGGGCCCCGCTGCCGCCGGGCCCCACCAGGGTGACGAACCGATCGGCGAGCCAGTCCTCGATCGGCCCGCAGGCGGGGGCACTGAGGCGGAACCAGAGCACCTCGATCGGCGCGGGCTCCTGGCGGAAGGGCAGGCCGGAAAGGCGGCGCAGGGACGAATCGCGGCCATCGCAGCCCACCACCAGCGACGCCCGCAGCTCGGATCCATCCGCCAGGGTCACCCCGCTTACCCGCTGCCCCTCCTCCAGGAGGGCCACCACCGGCTGGCCCGTCCGCAGCCCCACCCCCGCACGGTGGCGCAGGCGGTCGTGACAGTGCCGCAGCAGCGCCCCCGGTTCGATCAGGGTGCAGGGCCGGGCGCTTCCCATCGGCTCCGCCACCGTGAAGAAGGGGCGCCCATTGAGCACAAAGCTCCATCCCTTCAGGGCGCGCTGGGGCAGGGCGACGGGCAGGGGCTCCAGCCCCATCGCCGCCAGGGCCTCCAGGCCGCTGGGCATCAGTCCCTGGCCGCGGAACTGGTGATCGAAGCGGCGGCTGGCCTCCAGCAGGGTGACGGGGATGGCGCGGGCGGAGAGCTGCAGGGCCAGGGCGGCCCCGGCGGGTCCCGCTCCGACGATCACCACCCCGCCAGCGGTGGCCGCCGCGGCGGACGGATCAGGTGAAGGAGTTGTAATTGCGGTCCGACTCCGGTGTCGAGGCGGTGAGGCCGAGAAGCTTGTGCTTCTTGGCCAGCAGGTAGTTGACCAGTTCCTGCTGCACCGTGAGCAGCTCGCCGGTGCAGCCCCGGAACGCCGCCCGGTGGCGGATCTCATCATGGCGGGTGTGGAGATCCCGCAGCATCAGATTGATGGCGTCGAGCTGGGGCGACTGGGGCCGGATGCTGGGGGCGGGATCCATGGGGGTGTGGCGCGTTCCGCCGACGCTGGACCGATCGTAAGCCTTGCCAGCGAGCCGCTGCCGCAGATCCGACTTCGCCGCTCGCGCCGCCGCTCCAGCCGCGCCGTCACCCCCAGCTCGGCCCCCCGCCAGAGCCGGTCCATCTCCGCCTCGAAGTGGCGCGCCAGCAGGGGGGAGTCGATGCGCAGCAGCGTCTCGTCGTTCTGGTGCGCCGCCGAGGGGCTCCAGTTGAAGCTGCCGGTGATCAGGCGCTGGCCATCGACGACGGCAAATTTGTGATGGAGCTTGTCGCCGCCCGCCAGGCGCGGGGTGCCCACCCCCTCCAGCGCCTGGCTCCAGGGACGGTTCTCCGCCTCGAGGCGGCAGCGGTGGTCTGGCTGGCTCAGGGCCAGCAGGTCCAGCACCTCGCTGAAGGAGCGATGGGCGAAGCCGGGATCGGCCAGCAGGCGGATCCGCACCCCCCGGGCCCGCAGTCGCCCGAGGGCATCGGCCAGGTTCTGGGCGGAAAACACAAACAGGCTCATGTCGATGCGCCGCCGCGCCCCCCCGAGCTGCGCCTCCAGCCAGGCCAGACCCTGGTGGGGATCGCGGCGGCGATGGGGGGAGAACAGCACCTCCACCGTGGTCGGCCCGATCCGCACCCGCTGGGGAGCGCCACCCCCCTTGCCCAGGCCGAAGCGGCTGTCGCTGGCGCCGCCGGGCCCATCGCCCCACATCCGCAGGAATTCCTGGCGGAACAGGGTGGCCAGCGCCGGGCTGTCGAAGCGCAGCAGATGGTTGACGTTGCCGCGGCTGCGCGGGTCATCGGCGTCCCCATGCACGCAGGAGGGGCTGAAGTTCGCCGAACCCGTCACCACCACCCGTCCGTCCGCCACCAGGAACTTGTGGTGCATCAGCCCGCTGCCGCGGCTGCCGTCGGCGGTGTCATCGATCAGGGCGACGCCGCCCCGCTGCAGGATCGCCACCGCGTCCCCCTGGCCCAGGGCCCGCAGCTGCTCCACCCGCAGGCGCTGGTGGGGGTTCAGGTCGGCGGGGTGCTGGTGGCTCCAGGGGGTGGCATAGGTGTTCTCCAGCACCACCCCCACCCGCACCCCCCGCCGCCGCGCCGCCACCAGCGCATCGGCCACGCGGCTGAGGGAGAGCTCCTGCACCGCCACCAGGATTTCGTGGCGGGCCTCGCCGATGCTCGCCAGCAGCATCCCCTCCAGGTCATCCCCCTGCCGCCACTGGCCGGATACCGGACTGCGGTAGCGGCTCTCTCCGCGGTGGTTGAACGCCACCTGGATCCCCGGCGGCAGCGGCAGGCTGCGGGGGCTGGTTCCGCTCAGGTGGGCCGGGGTGCTGCCACAGCCGGTGAGCCCAAGCAGGAGCACCAGGGCCCCAAGGGGGGGAAGAGGACGGCGCATGGCCGGCGCCCGGATCTGGAGGGGACGACCTCAGGATTCCCAGGTGCGGACCGGATCGCCCTGGCGCTCCTCCACAGCGGCGGGGCGGACGATCGCGTCGCGCTGCAATTCCCGCTCCAGCATGCGGATGCGGCTCTCGCGCAGGCAGAACTTGCACCCCCCTGTGGTCTGCAGGTGCTTCTCCGGGGTGATCGTGATCTCCTTGACCGGGTGGAGGCTGCAGCGGATGCGAATCGGCGTCTTGAAGCTTTTGTAGACGATCGCTTCGTAGAGATAGCGCGTGCCGAAGCGCGCCATGGCCCGGGCCAGGAACACTTCCTTGCTGATCGGGCTTCCCATCCCTTAACAATAAAACCCAACCCCCGAAGAACCGGGTTCCGGTTGCCGCCAGCTCAGTGGGCCGGCATCTCGGAGGTGCGCAGCATCGCCACGAACCACAGGGAGCCGATCACCACGGCCGCCAGCATGCCGGCGCTGAGGCTCACCCGGACCATCAGCACGGGCACCACGATCGGAAAGGCGATCGACCCGATCAGGGGGGTGGCGGCCACCAGCACCCGCTGGGGTCCGCGGCTCTGGCTGGGGGTGGGGGAAGCGGTGCTCATCAGAACCACTCCGCCACGGCCTGGCTGGAGGGATTGCTGTTGTCCTCCGGGGTTCTGCGCGTGAATTCCAGGGTGATGCTGCGGCTCTGCTCGCCATCGGCGGCCACGGCCTCGATCGGATACACCTGCTCGCCGTCCCGGAAGGGAACCTGGATCCGGAAGGTACCTTCGGCGGACAGGGGCACCTCTTCCGTGCCGATGGTGAGGTGGGCGGAGGGGTCGGTGGCGCCGTAGACGATCAGTTCCGCGTCCGCCACCAGCCAGAAGGCCCGCTGGCGGGCGGGCAGGCGGCCCGATCCAGATTCGGTGCGACCACTCGCCCAGAGCCCCACGCCTGAGGCCTGGGCGCCGATGGCGGCGGAATCCTCGAGTTCGTGGAAGGCCTCCGAGCCCCGGCCCAGGTGCCGCCAACGGGAGGTGGCGGTCTGGTACAGGCGCTCGTGCAGGCCTGAGTCGCTGGGCTCGTAGGGGGCCGTCGGCAGGGGGGAGGGGGAGGTGGCGGTTTCCAGGGAGAAGGGAACGAACTGGTCGAGGATCTGCTCGCTGGGGTGGAGCGCCGGGACCCGGGCCACGGAGGAAAACGCCAGGGGAATCCAGCCGCCGGCCGTGCCCTTGCGATAGCCCAGCTCCACGCGGTAGTCGCGATCGCTCAGGGGAACCGGCAGGTACCACTCGGTGGCATGGCTGTCGACCACCACCTCCTGGAGGGTATGGGGATGGGAGGAGCCACCGGGCAGACCGGTCACATCCGCCACCCGCAGGCAGAGCTGGGTGGCTCCGGCGTCCATCGCCTCGTCCCGGTCTTCTTCGGCGATCTCCCAGAACACATAGGCCCACTGGGGGTCACGGGGCAGGAACACCACCCGCGTCTCCGCCGTCGGCCGGGGCGCTGGACTCATTTCCGCCTCGATCGCCTCGAGGCTGCGTCCGGTCATGTCCTGGTAGGAGCTGATCGCGTCGACCAGCTCCTCCTTCGACTTGCGGCTGTAGAGGCTGACGCCGATGTCGCTTGCGATCTGCCGCAGCTGACGCAGGGTCATCACGGCGAGGCTTTGCAGCGAGTTCTGGCTCACAGCGACAGATTTCGTTTGGGATCATTCTGCAGCTCCCCTCCCAGGGCCGGGCCCTGGGACGCAGGGCCGTCAGCATCCACTGACCAGCCCGACGCGGTTGGGACTCACGGCGTTATGGGTCGGTCGGTGCGGGTCAGCAACGAAAACCCCTGGCACCAGGGGCGTCAGGGGCTGGGAATGGGGGGATGCCCGGGGGAGGGTCGGCCTCAGCCGATGCTGCGGTAGGGCACCTTGGCCAGGTAATCCATGCCCGTGTTTCCCTGGGGGCTGCCGATGCCGCGCAGGGCGGGCAGGCTGCGCACCCAGGGGAGGTAGTCCTCGGGGAAGCCACCGCGCCGCTGTTGGGCGCGCTGAGGGAACGAGCGGGCGACGCCGGTGTACACCACCTGGGGGAAGCCCAGGATGCCCCGGTAGTACTCGTCGTAGCGGGGGGAAGTGAGGTTGAAGGGGGTTTCGCCCACCTCGCGGGAGCCCACCACCCGGTTGCGGTGGTAAGGCACCGTGTCGTAGCCGAAGGCTTCGAGGTATTCCTGGGAGTCGAGGATGTCGTCCACCATCCCCTTCACACCGCGGGTCATGAGCACCGCCGACCAGGCGATCTCCTCTGACTTGCCATGGGTGGTGCGACCCAGCAGCTTCTCCACCAGGTGGCGGGCCACCTTGTAGTTGTTGTTGAGGTTGTAGAAGCTGCGGGTGAAGGTGTCCGACAGGCAGAGGGAGCGGACGAAGTCGCGCACCGTGATCTGGCCGTCCCGCAGCTGGCTCTCCAGGGTGCGGTCGCGGTCGACCTTGAAGGCGTGGAAGAAGATCTGGCGGTACGCGGCCTCGATCACGAAGTTCTGGTCTTCGCGGTCCATGGCCTTGTCCATCGACGCAGCCTTGGGATCCTCGTCGGAGCCCACCCGCAGCGGGTTCACCCGGGAGTTCTGGGTGGTGGGGGCGTAGTTGAGGAGGGGGAGAGCCACGCGTGCTTCAGCGTCCGTCGGAGGGATCGTAGAAGTGCGGCGTCGGCCCCTTTCCCAGGCCTGGGTGAGGGCTCACAGTCCGTAACGTTGGCCACCGCGCCGGCCCGCTGGCGGCGGCTACCAGCCCAGGGGTGAAAGCACCTCCTGGCGCGCCCCCCGCCCCGGGCTCCGGGGCGTTCCCCCCCGGTCCCCGCCGGCCCCGTCCGCCTCCGCCGCGGGGAGCCGGGTTTCGACGCAGAAGGAGGCGGTGTTCGAGAGCCCCTGCACCGTGCTGGTGCGCAGACGCATGTCTGGACCGGCGAAGCAGAACCGCTCCAGGGTGCTCATCGTCTCGTATTCGGTGCTGAGCACCAGCTCATCGCGCGCATCCATCGCGAAGTGGCCGGCCACCGGGGCGGTCTCCGCATAGCCGCGGTCCCGCAGCAGCAGTCCGGCCCGGCCCCGCTCGTCGGTGGGGATCAGGGCGAAGAGGCTCCTGCCCTCATGGGCCTCGCCGGCCTTGTCCCAGGCCATCGAGCCGCTCCAGGTGACCTGGCATCCCCCCACCACGCCGGCGGGATCCTGGCCATGCAGCTCGGCGATGGCCCGCAGCAGCGGGTCCTCGGGGGCCAGCTCCACCACCTCGATGGTGGAACCGCCCGCCTCGGCCCTGCGGTGCAGCAGGTGGTGGCTGCTGCGCTGGGAGCGCCAGCGACCGCAGCTCAGCCGGAAAAAGGCCAGGGCGTCCTCGATCGATGCGCTCATGGCTGCCGGGATGGGGGTCGAGCACCATGATCGCAAGCCAGCCGCCGCCGTCGTGTCCGCCGTTTCCGCCGCCCTGGCGGCCGCCCTCTGCTGGACCCTCGCGAGCCTGATCTGGCGGCGCATCCCCACCTCCCTGAGCGGGGCGCAGCTGAACCTGCTCAAGAACCTGATCGCCCTGGCCGTGTCGCTGCCCCTGCTGCCGCTGCTGCCCTGGCGGGGGGAGGGCCTGGCCCTGCTGCAGCTGGCCTTGAGCGGGGCCATCGGCATCGCCGCGGGCGACAGCCTGTTCTTCGCCGCCCTGCGCCGCCTGGGCACCCGCCGCACCCTCACCCTCGACAGCGGTGGGCCGGCCGTCACCACCCTGGCCGGTGTGGCCCTGCTGGGGGAGGTGCCCCGCTGGGAGCAGTGGTTGGGCATCGGCCTGATCAGCCTGGCGGTGCTGCTGGTGGCGCGGCAGGGGGCGCCGCAGGAAGGGCCCGGCGTACGGGCGGATCGCCTGGGGGTGCTGCTGGCCCTCGGGGCCTTGCTCTGCGGCGGCAGTGGCGCCCTGCTGGCCCGCGCCGCCCTGGCAAACGGCGGCATCGCCCCGCCGCAGGCGGCGGCGATCCGGCTGCTCGCGGCCAACCTGGTGCTGCTCCCCCTGCTGCCGGGCCTGGTCCGGCCAGGGCGGCGACCGCGGCCCGCCCGGCGGCGCTGGCCCTGGCTGCTGCTGGCCACCCTGCTGGGCACCGGCCTCGGCATTCAGCTGCAACAGCAGGCCCTGGCCGGTCTGCCGGGCGGCCTGGCGGTGGCCCTGCTCTCCACCGCGCCGGTGATGGCCCTGCCGCTGGCCCGCCTGGAGGGCGACCGTCCCGGCGTCGTCGGCCTGCTGGCGGCCCTCGCCGCCCTGGCGGGGGTCAGCCTGGTGGCGGGCTGGCCGGGTCTGCTCCGCTGAGTCGCCGGTCGGCCTGCTGACGGGCCCAACGCACCAGATCCTCCAGCCCCAGAGCGAGGGGGCCCCGGGCCCCGCCCGGCCCGGCGGCCGCGATCCCCTCCAGCTGCACCCCCACCCCGAGCATCTGCTCGACGAAGGCGTCGCGGAAGGCCGGGTCGTCGGCGATGGCCGGTTGGGCGGCGGCCCAGCGCTCCAGGGCGGCTCGGGTGGGGAGCGTTGCCCCCGCGGCCGGACCGATGCCCTGGAGGGTGCGCAGGCCATGGGCCAGAAGCCGCAGGTGGTGGCGCTCCAGGGCCGGCAGCAGGGTCGACTCCAGCTCCCGCAGTTCCGCTTCGGTGATCACGGCGTCACCCCCGGCCCCCGCCCTCAGGCCGGATCGACGTTCGGCCGCAGCCGGAAGCCGCAGGAGTGGCCCTCCTCCAGCCGCCAGTGCACCCGCTCCACCTGGCAGTCGGGGAAGGTGCGGCGGATCAGCTGCAGCTCCTGGTCACAGACCATGGGGAACTCTTCGGCGATGCGCATCACGGAGCAGTGGAATTCACTGATGATCCAGGACCCGACAGCTTCGCGGTCGGGGCGCAGTTCGGCCACGAAACCCTCGTGGCGACGCAGTTCCACCAGACGGTCGAGCCGTTCCTGCAGGGTGCCGCCGCCGATGCTGCTGCGGTAACCGGCCGCCTTCTGCTCCGCCTGCCGCTCCATCAGATCCCCGATCTGGGCGGGGGTGAGGCTGTTGGCCAGGGAATGGAGCAGGCCCAGGGCGAAATCGCCACTGCCGTCCGTGAAGCGCCCCCGGCCCGCCTCGGTGAGCCGCCAGCGATTGCTGGGCCGCCCGGGGCCCTCGGCGGCGGGACTGGCCTCCACCAGGCCCTCCTCCTCCAGGCTGCGCAGGTGTCGGCGCATCACCTGCACGGACAGCTCAAGCTGCTGGGCCAGGTCGGCAGCTGTGGCCTCACCATGGCGGAGAAGCCGCGCCAGAACCGTTTCCCGCGTGGACGCTGCGGTGGGGGAGGGATCGGCGGATCCCTCGTGGCCCGGGGGCTTCTGGGGATGGGGAGGGGCTGGTGCGCCCATGGTTCAGGAGGTTCCCGACCACCATGCCACGCGGGAAAGGGGAGTGGGGGCCGCGTGTGCGGGCGCGGTTGGGCACAATGACCACTTGGCCCCCAGGCGCCGCGCCCCTGCCCTAGGCTCGAGCGGTAACGAAACCCGAGCGTTTCGTTATCCCTTGTCGTTCCGCGGCGCGAGCTTCCCCGGCTCTTCCCCCCGAGACCCCATGTCCGACGCCCCTGCTGCCAGCCCAGTCGCCTCCGGATCCGAAAGCCTGGAGGTGATCCGCAAGTTCGCGGAAACCTACGCCCAGCGCACGGGTACGTACTTTTGCAGCGACCCTGGGGTCACCGCCGTGGTGCTCGAAGGCCTCGCTCGCCACAAGGATGAGCTGGGGGGTGCCCTGTGCCCCTGCCGCCATTACGAGGACAAGGAGGCGGAGGTGCAGCAGGCGTTTTGGAACTGTCCCTGCGTGCCAATGCGCGAGCGCAAGGAATGCCATTGCATGCTCTTCCTCACGGAAGACAACCCCTTCCGGGGGGAGCAACAGACGATCTCTCTGGAGGAGATCAAGTCCCTTACTTCGAGTTGAGATCCATGAGCAGCGCCGTCGGTGATCTGGTCAGTCAGCCCTATAAGTATGGGTTCGTCACGGCCATCGAAACCGAAAAGATCGCCAAGGGTCTCAGCGAGGATGTCGTTCGCCTGATCTCCGCTAAAAAACAGGAACCTGACTTCCTCCTGCAGTTTCGCCTGCGCGCCTATCGGCAATGGCTGCGCATGCGGGAACCGGATTGGGCCGCCCTTGGCCATCCCCCGATCGATTACCAGCAGATCATCTACTATGCCGCCCCCAAGGAGCGGGAGAAAAAGCAGAGCCTCGATGAAGTCGATCCCCTTCTGCTGGAGACCTTTGAGAAGCTGGGCATTCCCCTGAGCGAGCAGAAACGTCTCAGTAATGTGGCGGTG
>JBIIND010000033.1:0-9911 GCA_044337665.1 Cyanobium sp. | reverse complement strand
AAAAGTATCTCTCACTCAAGAACTATGGCTCTGCAAAAAAAACTTGGTTTTTCCGTATTGACTTTAAGATCGGCGCAAGGTCAGCTCGATACCTATTCTTTTTTGCTTCACCAAGTCACGCAATGCGTGGCCTCGGAGTTGACGTAACACTTCATTTAAGCAGAGAAGAGCCTGCAGGATCTTTTCACTACGAGTGTCTCGATCAGATAACAGCGCCCAATGTTCCAAACATAGTGGAGATTGGATATAATCCTGAGACCGAGGCATTCGTTGTCCGGGGCATTGACTCTTGTGTTCGAGAAGAGAAGGTAGATTCTCTTTGTAGGCTCTTCATCCAGGAGGTTGTAGAGAAAAACTTTGGAGGCTAACATCCAGATGCAGTAGACGGGAGCGAGATTTGCTTGTCAACCCGCGAAATGCCGGCCCGCTTCTGATCTTGAGCGTTATCCGTATCCCGGATACTGATCAGGCCAAGCCCGCGCACCGACTCATTGCTGGCTTGTTCCACATAGTTTCGCATCAGATACTCGCTGAACAGGGGCACGGTGAATGCAATGTCGCCATGGGACGGGCTGTAGATCATTCCCTTGCTGATGATTTGCGCGCGCCTCGGCCCCAGGCTCTGGGGGGTTTCATTCAACGCAGCAGCAACGTCTGATGATCTATACGGGCCTTCGCCAAGTTTTGCCATCGCGACAACATACTTTCCTTCCTTCGATGTCAGGCGATCAAACCGTAACTTGAAGAAGCCATCATCCAGCCGTTTCGTGGCTTCCTTCGCAGCCATCTGAGCATCTTCTAGCTTGATACATAGACTTTCAGCGATGTTCCAGCATTGATAACCCCACTCTTGAAGAAAATAAGGATAACCTTTCGTTTTTGCGAAGATCTCGGCAATTGCTCGGCAATCGATATTCTCGCCCTCATCCTCAATTGGCTGTCGAATTGCAGTCGCCGCCGCAATCTCCCCAAGCGGACCAACCGCAGGATAATGAAAAAGCCGTTCGGCATATGATTTAGCCTCGCCTGAAAGTGCCGCAACCTGTGGGCAGCCCCGCACCAAAAAAAGAGCACAGGCAGGCTTTTCTGATTAACTCTGTGGAGAGAAACGATCAGGGACGCCAAATCCTTAGCGCGTAAGTACTGAACTTCATCAATCAGAAGTGTCCACGCCTTGCCGGCGGCTTTTGCTGCTTCGCCTACGCGGACGAACAATTCAGGCAGGTCTGCCTCCATGTCACCGCTATCGGCTACGCCTGCTTCGGGATCAACCGAAATTGAAGCGTCTCCATAGGAGATGGAGAACGTTGAGGCGAAGGAGCGGAGTGCTCGAAGAGCCTGGTGTACTCTGGCCCTCGCCCTCTCAAAGATCGAGAGCTTGCGCAAGGCTTGATTGATCTTTGGAACGAGTAACTCGCTTAGAGGCTTTTCTTCCGGTGCTTCGATTGGGGATGTCACGTGCCCTGCTGCTTCGGCCATCCCCTCGATTTTGTTGAGTTCCACCGTCTTGCCGACGCCTCGAAGCCCAGCAGCATCTGTGAGCGGCTGGGCTTGCCGATCAGTGCTCTCTGGATGGCTGTCTGCGCGTCCTGAAGTATGGTTCCCGCCCAGCAAGCTCTGGTGGATTACTGCCGGCGCCAGGGGCAAATGGGTTTCTCACGGGATCCATCGGGCCTACTTCGGGGCGGACTCTACGAATTGCTAAGGCACTCTAGCGTGTAGGCCATATACTGCCTTAGAGAATCCTAGAATCAGGGCTCGTGCCGCTGCTTCCCATGGCACTTCTTGGAATCAAGATGGTGAAAATGGCGGCAGATAGCATATACTCCCCCCAAAATCCTTACCCGCTTCTGATCCTGGCGCTTGCCAGCGCTGAGGCCACAGCATGGGTGGCTACAATTTCAGTAAGATTATCTGAGGTCGCCATGGTTCTGGCGAGGCTTGTCAGCATTGGGAATTTGTGGGGTATCCGCCTCGCAAAGCCCTTGCTTGAGGTTGCGGTCCTAGCTGATGAGGTCGAAATTGAGGCCGTGCCTGGTGTGCTCACGATCAGACCCTCGACGCATCCAAGAGCAGGCTTTGCGGAAGCGGCAGCAGCATTCGCTCCACATGGTCTTTTCGATGAAATGGCAAGCGCCTTCCTGGCCGACCACCTGGCCGGCGGCGTCTACTTCCGCACCGAGCGGCCGGGGCAGAACCTGGCGCGGGCCCTGGTGCAGTTCCGGCTCACCGAGAGCATCGAGGCGCAGCAGGAGGCGCTTGCGCCCCTGGTGGCGCGGTTGCGGCAGGAGTGGTCATGAACGGGGAGCCCGGCAGCCAGGAGCGGCCCTTTGCGCTGGTGCCGTTCGGAGGAGAGCCCGAGCCCGGCATAGGCCATCGCGGCCGAGCCTCGCCATCCCTCCCCCCCCCGCCGCCACCCCCCGCCGCCGGAGCTGGCTACGGCTCCTGAGCTGGAGGTGGCGATCACGGCGGTGCTGCAACGGCAGGACGGATCCTGCAAATACTGGGCGCTTCGGCACCTGGGCCTGGAGGCGGATTTCCATCGCCGCGATGGATTCGCGCTGCGGCTCTATCCAAGGCCAGCCGCGCATCAGCTGCACCAAGAAGGCTCTGGATCCAAGCAATCATCATTAAGAAGGCCAACGAGCAAGCGGTGGGCCGCACCGCAAAGTTACAATCAGGAGGTCATACGCTGCGAGCTGTGCTGGAGTAGCCAAGCTTTCTCCCTACCCAGGCCAAGGCTCGCGGAGTCCACGGCAAGCACGCCAAAGCCCAATCCAACCACCGCTTCACCATGGCAAACCCCACAAGCGTTCCCTTCCAGGCAGAGAGGAATCAACATCCGTCCCTCGCCATTCAGCCACTGGACGATCAGGATCTCAGGTCGATCGTCGGCGGCCTGACCTTGCAAGATCTCAAATCTCTTCTTTGGGTAAAGAAAGGCATGATTAAGCTAAGCACGGGGAGCATTCTGGAGACTATAACTCCTCTCACTCCAGAGAATTGAGACAACGCCACAAAGGGCATCCCTTCGCCAAGCGAGAGGCTTACACCCTGCGGCGGGCAATTGAGCTGTTTGTCGCTTTCCTGCCTGGGGCAGGCTTGGCGGGCACCGTGTCCGGCTTCGCCTCACCGCCCACGCCGCTGCCGCTGCCGGCTGAAGCGGTGTTCGAAGCGGTGCTGATCGATGCGGCGCTGGCCGATGCGCCGGCCCGTGAGCTGGGCCGAATGCGACGGCAGCCGACGGGCCAGGCGCTCTACCAGTTCACCATCCCCTTCCGCGACGCCGACCTCGACCCGCGCGGCCGCTAAAGCGTTCGTGGCACCCTGCGGCATGGTGAGCGGCTGCTGCTGACCTCCGACACCTTCTCGCCGGTGACGCCAGGGCGCCCCGGCCCGCCGCTGAGCCTTTCGCTGGTGACCGTGGCCAGCTCCTCGCTCGGCGTTATGCCGGCGAGGTGGGGCGGCGATCTGCCCGGCGGCGACGGCCGCGTGCGTTGGCAGCTGGACCTGCTGCCGACGGCACCTTCCAGCTGCGCCAGAAGTTCCTGAATCGGCCCGCCCCGAACCGCTACGACGACATCGGCCGCTGGCAGCTGGAGCCGAACACCCCCCGCCTGGTGCTGCGCGGCGTCCGCGAGGCGCCGGTGTACTTCCAGCCCCTGGCCGGCGACGCCGCGCTGCAGAGGCCAATGCCGCGCAGCTCTTGGTATATCTACCTGCGCCAAAGACTTGGACGACCTTAAATGAGCCTCGATCTTTCTCCTGTCTTGTAATGCTCCGGTGGCGCGGGGCTTGTCTAACACCGGATAGATCGTGGCTTCGCACGATTTATCCATGCCGTTCGGCCTTGCAATACGCAATAGGAGTCGACACACCATGCAAGATATCGCTGGGAAATGGGTTGGGACGATCCATGGGGCAAACGACGGATCCGTATTTGTCGAGTCTATTGTAGACGGCGGTCGTCTTATTGGCTCCGCGCAGATTAGATCAATGAGCCTATGTCTGGAGTCGGAGTGTATTCCGCCACAGGTGCGCACGAAGCTATGGAGCGTATGCGCTTGGTGTTATCACCAGACCATCGAACACATCTCGAAGTGCACGGGACTGTGGAAGTTTTTGCTCGTAGGCCTTCGTCAGGAAAAATCGTAGGGGAGTGGCGCTCCACTCTCGGAACCGCAAGGACTCCTGCTGTGGCGAAGTTGGATTCGCACCCCCCGCATGCCGAGCTGTGCGCGTCGAGCACTACTCAAATCAGTTCTAGAGCCACAATGGATAAAACGGAAACTTCCCATTCGATGCGGGTGAAGGTTTTCGTTGGTTACACTCAGTGTGATGAGTCTTTGCTGAAACGGTTGCGCGTCCATTTAAATCCGCAGGAACGAGACTACGCTTTAGATATCTGGGACGACAGCAGAATTGTCGCCGGCTCCACATGGCGTGACGAAATAGATCTAGCCATACAGACTGCAAAAGTGGCCGTGCTACTGATAAGCGCAGATTTCCTTGCCTCTGAACTGATAATCAGCAATGAACTGCTACCACTGCTGAATCCCGCTCGGAAGGATGGCGCAGTTATCATGCCATTAATGGTTGGTCCATCAAGATTCAAATCAACGCAAAACATGGCAAAGTCTCAAGCAGTAAATGATTCATCTAAGCAACTAATCAGCCCTCCCAAGGCGTAGCAAGAGGAAATTCTTGTAAAGATGTCCTAAGATATTGAAAAAGTGCTGGAAGGCACGCGTGCTAATGGCTGTGGATAGAGCTTTGCCGAACAAGAACCTCGAGTGGATAGGCCGCCATCAGATCTCTGCTACGCCACCGAACTATCCTTGCCTGCCACTCAGGGGCAGCGTTGCATCCAGTTTCTACCTGAGATATAGCCGCGAATCAGATCGTTGTCAAGAGTTCACACGGCCGATGTTCGCTCTGAGTCGTCCCGGCCTCTGAACGGGTGCGTTCTGTGAGGGGGCCATCCAGTCTCTCCTCGGCTTGATCGATTGAGAGAAATGCAGTCAAGCTTTTGGCGTTGAGTTATGTTCTGCCTCTCGCTGGGCTGCTCCGCCATAGTGCTATGAAGGAATATTTTGCGCTTCATGTCATCATTGGGCCCACCAAGAAACCACAAGAGTTTGGCTTCAAGGATGGTGACAGCCATTTGGTCGTCAACGACTGGTCTGATTTGATGACGGCTTATGACTTCTCTGGCCTGAAACTATGGGAGATTCCTTGTCTTGCTCGAGGGCAGTACGGCGATCGTGTCTAATGGGAAAACTCAAGCGATACCCCTCCCGGCTTGTACAAGCTTGGAGTTGTCTACAGAGACTGGGAAACGTTTGGAGACAATGCTCCTGACAACGGCCAAACGCGCCCTATGGCTGGTACACGTTTGATATGGAGGAGCTTGAGGAGCAGGAGCGTAGGCAAACAGGTCTGGGATATGCCTGCATGGCGGCGGCTCGGCTTGCGGGTGGCCAGGAGCTTGGGCTCCCCATCAAAGGCTCACGCCAACATTGGGATGCGTTAGAGTCTACAATCAAGATTTACGGGACAAAATTCTTCCACTATATGACAAGGGTGCCGTTTTAGTCAGTGTATGCCAAGAGGGCTGAGCGCATTCTTGGAGAAATCTCAAGTATTGATTCTACGATCTTGAGAGGCATGGGCTGATGCTCGATGCTGGTCGAGAGGTGGTTCACCTCCTACTCGACCGGCATGCCGCTCAGTGCCGCCTGGGGTTTCGGGCTTGCGCTATCGGAGAGTTCTGGAGGTGGGCCTGCTCTTCTATGTCCATCTTTCCCTAAGTCCAGATTCGGCTTCCATGCTTTCGCCTGCGGAACCTGTTCCAAGAATGGAATCCTGGTCAGCGTGCAGATCGCTTTTCTGGCGGGCTCCTTCTCCTCCGGCATCTTGGGCGGAGCCCTCGCCCCTGTTGCGGTTGGTGAATGTTGATATCGGTTGTTCAGTTCGACTGAGACAGGGTTTTCGGGATCTGAATGACGGGAGCAATCTACTGTTTCTCCCGCTAGGGGATGCGAGAAAGCACATCTTTGGAGCTGGCAAATAAGCCCGTCTGGCTTTTGCTGATATCGCCCGACTGCCGATCTCTCTTCTATTCATTTGTCCTGGGTCTGAGCGATTTGAGTTGGCATCGGGTCCGCAAAGATTTGTGGAGCTGTTTTGCTGGCGTTTTGGCTTGCGACGACGCCCTAGAGTCTGTTCCGCCCATCCTCTGCAGCATCCTTCATGTCCTACACCGATGGCGTTGTCTGCATCCACCAGCGGCCGTTGACGGTCTTCGCCAGCCCCGGCCGCTATGTGCAAGGGCCCGGCGCCACCTATGAACTGGGCCGTGAGTTGAAGCGTCTCGGTTTCGGCGGGCGCGTGATCCTGATTGCGGGCGGTACCGCCCAGCGCGTGTTGCAGCCGATCTGGAACACTGTGCTGCCAGCGGAGGGAATCGAGCCCCTCGTCTATCCCTTTGGTGGCGAGTGCAGCGGCGAAGAAGTCACCCGGCTGGTGAATCTTGCCCAAGGAAGCCAGGCGGTGGCTGTCGTTGGCGCCGGTGGCGGCAAGGCTTCCGATGCGGCCCGCGCCGTGGCCGACGAACTCAACCTGCCGGCGATCCTCACGCCCACCCTCGCCAGCACCGATTCACCCTGCAGTGCGCTCTCGGTGATGTACACCACGGCCGGTGCTGTGGAGGGTTTTCGCTTCTACAACCGCCATCCCCTGCTTGTGTTGGTGGACACCACCGTGATCGCCCGCGCCCCCAAGCGGTTTCTGGTCGGTGGTCTCGGTGATGCGCTCTCCACCTGGTTTGAAGCGCGCACCGTGCGCGAAAGCTGCAGCCACACCATGGTCGGCGGTTTGCCCAGCACCACCGGCACCGCCCTGGCCAAGCTCTGCTGCGACATCCTGCTCGCCGATGGCCCCGCCGCCTGCGCCGCCGTCGAAGCCGGCGCCAACACCCCAGCCCTTGAGCGCGTGGTGGAAGCCAACAACCTGCTCTCGGGTCTGGGTTTCGAAAGCGGCGGCCTGGCCTCGCCCACGCCGTGCACAACGGCATCACCGCCATCCCCGCCAGCCATTCCTTCATCCATGGCGAAAAGGTGGCCTTTGGTTTGCTCACCCAGCTCGTGCTCGAGGGGCGCCCCCAGGCCGAAATCGATGACATCTACCGCTACCAGAAAGCCGTCGGCCTGCCGATCTCCCTCGCCGAAGTCGGCGTGGATGCCGCCAGCGACGACCAGCTGCGCACCATCGCCGAACGCACCGTGATTCCAGGTGAATCCAGCCACAACGAACCCTTCCCCGTCACCGTCGACGCCCTCATCTCCGCCCTCCGAGCCGCCGATCAGCTGGGGCGGCAGCGCCGCTGAGCGGTGTCAGCTCGCCACCACCAGCTCGCCCAGACTCAGCCAGCCAAGGCTGATTGTCAGCGAGTAGAGATTGTCGAGTCCTGGCGTCAGGAACCTCTGGGGTGTAGTGAGGCGAGCCCTGGTACGCCTTGTGACGTTCACGCGAGTTCCTCCGCACTGCACCCCATCCAGCACGATGAACTGCTCGCGAACAACCGCATTGAGATGGCAGACCGTAATCGCCAGCAGGTCAAATGTCTTGTCGGCTCCGGAATTGATCTTGATCTGACTAGGCCACCCGTAGCTGCTGATGAAGCCATGGTCAAAACGGCTACACCATCGATTGCCTCTGTTGTTGGTGAAGCTGAGCCCTGCCTCACGCCAGGGGCCCTGTACCGATGGGCACCCCTCCGGGAAGCCTGCTCCGAACAGCACCCTGCCCACTGTCATCTCCCTCCGGCAGGACTCAGCCCGTTCGTTACGGTTTCCCTGCCCTGTTCGGTCGACGCGATCGCTCATCACATTTGTTCATGTCGGACCCATGGCGGACGCCCTGCTTCCCTTTGATTCAACGTTAGTGCCCACGCTCCCGCTCCCCTGTCGAGCCGCGAACAGCCTGCTGTTCGGTTGCCGAACCCCACCTGTCAGCTTGCTGACACTGCTTGGCACCAGGGCTGACGGAGCAGTATTCGGCTTCGGTACCCTGATCCGTAATGGGCTACCAGGCCAAAGCGGTTATGATGGCTCAACAGGTCTTTTACCAGGATTCACCACCCCTCCCCACGCTCCCCATGGCGTTTGTGCGTCCCAGCGAACACTCCACCGAAGCCCTGGCTTCTCCCCCTGGCCCGATAGTCGGAGCCGATCCCTCCTCTTTGTTGGATCGGGCTTTGGCCATACTCGCCGAGGAAGAGGAGAGCTGGCACTCCCGTCTTTTGCCCGTCACCGTCCCTCCGATCCCTATGTAATGGTTTGTCCGGCCTGTGGCTTCAGCATTCAAGGAGCCGCTCGATTTTGTGGCGGCTGTGGTTTGCCGTTGTTGAGTCCCTCCGCGGCAGCCCCGCAGGCAGAACGACGGGTGTTGAGCGTGCTGTTCTGCGATATGGTGGGTGCAACAACTTTATCGGAGCAAATTGATCCCGAGGAGTTTCGTGACTTGCTTCGCGACTATCATAACACCTGTGCACAGGTTGTGCAGCAATACGATGGCTTTCTGGCTGATCTGATGGGTGATGGTGTTGTTATTTACTTTGGCTATCCGCGGGCTCATGAAGATGATGAAGTTCGCTCGGTTCGTTGTGCTTTGACCATCCAGCAGGCCATCCAGAAGCTTTCGCTTCAGCTTCGTCATCCTTTTCGAGTACGCATCGGCGTGCATCGTGGTCGCGTTGTCGTCGGGGCTCTTGGTGGAGCGTCGGGAATTCAGTCGCTGGCGATCGGCGAAACCCCCAACATCGCGGCTCGGATTCAGGCCGAGGCAAACCCTGGTCAGGTTCTGGTGTCCGATTCCCTCTGGCGTCTGATCGCCAGTGCCTTTCATGGCGAGGCGCTTGGTGCTCGCAGGCTCAAAGGTCTACAGCGTCCGATTGAGCTGCATCGCATCCTGGACTATCGGGCAGATGTGAGCAACAAAGGCACATCAGACCGCTTCATCGGTCGTCAGCCCGAACTGGAGCTGATCCGCTCCAGTTTCGTGGCTATGCTGGAAGGACAGCCGCAGGTGTTGCTGATTCGCGGTGAACCTGGCATCGGCAAATCGCGGCTTGTTCAGCAAATCTTCTCTCACCTGGAAGAATTCTCAAATCTTACTGTAATGGAGGCCTTCTGCAGTCCTTTCACGACGGATACCCCTTACTATCCGATTTCGGAATTGCTCCGCCGCCGCCTTTCGCCGGCTGATCTCCAGCCAGCCGAGCAGTTCGAACGACTACGGAAGCGTGTCACCGATCTCGGTCTGCCGCAGGAAGAGGCGCTGCCCCTGTTTTCCGTGTTTCTTTCGATTGAGTTTGATCCTTCTCCATGGCCCATACTAAGAGATCTGTCTTTGGCGCGTCAGCGTCAACGTACACTCGATCTCCTTTTCCAAGGACTTGTTGCATTGTCTTTGGAAGCTCCCGTGATTCTGATTGTCGAGGATCTTCATTGGGCAGATGCCTCCACGATTGAATTTCTTGATCAGCTCCTCAGTGATAAGGTCCGTGGCCGCTTCTTTGTTATTCTGACATCTCGCCTCGACTTTCAGTCCCACTGGAACGATCGCCCCCACGTCAGTGATATTCTCCTTGATACCCTGCGCGTTGATCAGGCTGAAGACCTCATCCGCACCGTGGCCTGCAACAAACCAATGCCTCCCGAGCTGCTGCGCCAGATCTGTATTCGTGCCGATGGCAACCCGCTGTTCTTGGAGGAGATAACTGCCACGGTGATCTCTTCCCCTTCCCTGGTAGAGCGCGACAATACCTGGGAATTGGTTCAACCCTTCTCCGCCGATGTGGTTCCGGCTTCGATGGAGGCTGCATTGATGGCTCGTCTTGATCAGATTGG
>JBIIND010000366.1:0-2573 GCA_044337665.1 Cyanobium sp. | reverse complement strand
CGTTGGCGGGTGGACGGCAGCGGCGGCTGGTACCTCACCTGTCGGGGGCCGGCGGCGCCCTGGGAGAGCCTGGCCGGGGAGCACCGCGACCCAGCAGGATGGTCCCGAGACGGAGGTGACGATGGCGCGCTATCTGATGGTGCTCAGACCGGAGGGAGCCCTGGAGCCGGCCGCCCTGATCGCCTGCCTCGACCCCTTGATCACCCGGTTGCGGGCCGAGGTGGACCACCGCACGCCCGCGCACCTCAGCGCCATGCTGGGCGGGGGCGAACAGCTGCGACTGCAATTGTTCGCGGATGTGCAGGCCAAGGCCGACGGCCCGGTTCTGGAGCTGGTGCTGATGAGTCGTGAGCCGATGGGCAAGGGGGCTCCCCAGACCCGCCGCTGGTTTGACCAGTTGGCCGCTGCCGCCGCCGAAACCATGCCCCATCTGCCGCTGGTGTTCCGCTCCGACCGGGACGGCCCCCTGCCGAATGGGTGCGGGCCGGGCGGCAGCGCCCTTCCCGGGTCGCGGAGACTGCCAGGATGAGGGCGATGAAGACGTCCTCCGGCCGAAAGGTGCTGACGGAAGCGGAATTGCTGGCGCCCCCGCGCGGCTACCGCCCGCTGGCCTGGCTCGGGCTGGCCACCAACCTGCTGATCATCCCGCTAGTGCTGGCGACGATCCTCACCGATCCCACCTGGCGCATCACCAACATCGTCGTGGGCGCCAGCGCCGTCCTGCCGGCCGCGGCCCTGGGGCTTGTCGCCTCGATCGCCCTGCTCCGCTGGCGGCACTGGGGGCAGATCCTGGCGATCGTGGCCCTGTCCCTGAGCCTGGCGATCGCGCTGCCCTACGGCATCGTGCGGCTTGTGCTGGTCACGGAGGGGCGCTTCCAGCTGGCGCTGCTAGCGCCGCTGCTCTGGATCGGCAATGTGGGGGTACTGGTGTTCTGGTGCCGGCCGGCGATCCGCCAGTACCTGCGCTGAGCGCGGCCTCCGGGATCGGACATTTCCTGAATTCGGTAGCCATGGCGGCTCCAGGCAGGCGACCCGCCGGGCATGGATGGGGTGAGACCCCCGCCGTTCTCCCGACAATGCCAAGTTCCCAACGCCTCGCCGCCCTGGAGGCCATCCAGGCGCGCCAGCCCGTGGCCACCGCCCCCGTCCAGAAGCTGGAAGACCTTTGGTGTCAGGACGTCTTCAGCCTCGACAAGATGCGGGCCGCCCTGCCCAAGGACATCTTCAAATCGGTCCAGCGCACCATCAAGGAGGGCAGCAAGCTCGACGTCTCGGTGGCCAACGTGGTGGCGCAGGCGATGAAGGAGTGGGCCACAGCCCGGGGCGCCCTTTACTACTCCCACGTCTTCTATCCCCTCACCAACTCCACCGCCGAGAAGCACGACGGCTTCATCGCCCCCCAGGGGGATGGCACCGCCATCACCGAATTCACCGGCAAGGTGCTCGTGCAGGGCGAGCCCGACGGCTCCTCCTTCCCGAACGGCGGCATCCGCTCCACCTTCGAGGCACGGGGCTACACCGCCTGGGACATCACCAGCCCCGCCTGGCTGATGGAGACCCCCAACGGCATCACCCTGTGCATTCCCACGGTGTTCGTCTCGTGGACCGGCGAAGCGCTCGACAAGAAGACCCCCCTGCTCCGTTCCAACGCCGCGGTGAACAAGCAGGCCCAGCGCCTGCTGCAACTGCTCGGTGAGAAGGAGATCGCCCCGGTCAACTCCAGCTGTGGCGCCGAACAGGAGTATTTCCTGATCGACAGCGCCTACATCCCCCTGCGCCCCGACCTGCTTCTGGCCGGCCGCACCCTCTTCGGCCGCCCCTCGGCCAAGGGGCAGCAGTTCGACGACCACTACTTCGGCGCCATCCCCGAGCGGGTGCAGGTGTTCATGCAGGAGGTGGAGCGCCAGATGTACCGCCTCGGCATCCCCGCCAAGACCCGCCACAACGAGGTGGCCCCCTCCCAGTTCGAGATCGCCCCCTTCTTCGAGGCGGCGAACGTGGCCACCGACCACCAGCAGCTGACGATGACCATCCTGCGCAGCACCGCCAAGAAGCACGGGCTCGCCTGTCTGCTGCATGAGAAGCCCTTCGCGGGCATCAACGGCTCCGGGAAGCATGTCAACTGGTCGATCGGCAACGCCACCCAGGGCAACCTGCTCGATCCCGGCAAGACGCCCCACAAAAACCTGCAGTTCCTGCTCTTCTGCGGAGCCGTGATCCGCGGCATTCACCTCTTCGGCCCGCTGCTGCGCGCCGTGATCGCCACCGCCAGCAACGACCACCGACTCGGAGCCAACGAGGCCCCGCCAGCGATCATCTCGGTGTATCTCGGCAGCCAGCTGGAGGATGTCTTCAACCAGATCCGCGAGGGCAAGCTGAGCGGCTCGGCGATCGGCGGGGTGATGAACTTCGGCGTCGACACCCTCCCCGAATTCGACAAGGACGCCGGCGATCGCAACCGCACCTCCCCGTTCGCCTTCACCGGCAACCGCTTCGAGTTCCGTGCCGTGGGCTCCAACCAGTCCGTCGCCGGTCCGCTGGTGGCCCTCAACACGATCCTGGCGGATTCCCTC
>JBIIND010000365.1:0-2589 GCA_044337665.1 Cyanobium sp. | reverse complement strand
TGTCGCGCAGGGCCGCCACCAGCACCGCCGAGGTCTTGCCCGACTCCTGCTCCAGCTGCAGGGTGGCGTCCCGCTGGCGGCGCAGACTCACCAGCACCACCACGGCGTTGAGCGCCGTGCCGACGCCCACCACCGCCCCCAGCCAGGGGCTGTAGGCAAGGGTGAGCAGCAGGTAGAACACCAGCAGCACCAGGCCGGAGGCCAGGGGCAGCAACCGGCCGGCGATGAAGGAGGCCACCTGGCGGTTGAGCAGCACCCGCTGGCTGATGTCCCCGGCGTAGCGCTGCTGGAAGAAGGTCTCGGGCAGGGCGAGCACATGGCGCTCAAACGCCAGGGCGCCGCGGCTGTCCAGCCGGCGGCTCAGGTGGCGGCTGCCGAACCGCTGCAGCTGGGCGGCCAGCGCCTGCAGCGCGATCATCGCCACCATCAGCCAGAGCATCGGTTTGAGCCAGGCCTGCAGACCCGCCCCCCACACCTCATCGATGTAGATCTGGGTGAAGATCGGCAGGGACAGCTGCGGGCCGATCAGCAGCAGGCTGGCGAGCACGAAGAAGAGCACGGCGGCCTTCTCCTGCCCCAGCCGCCGCAACACCAGCGTCCAGGCGCCCGGCAACCGCCCGCCGCGCCGGAACGCCGGTCCCGGCCGCAGCTCCAGCACCACCCCCGTGAAGGCGCGGCGAAAGGCGGCGAGGCTGAGCCAGCGGCGACCCACGGCGGGGTCATTGATCGCCACCCGATCGCCGCGGAACCCCTCCAGCACCAGGAAGTGGTTGAACTGCCAGAACAGGATCACGGGCATGGGGCGCCCCCGCAGGGCCTCGATCTCCATCCGGTAGCCCTTGCCCTCCAGCCCGTAGAGGGCGGCGGCCCGCAGCAGGCTGGCGGCGTCGCTGCCGTCCCGGCTGACGCCGCAGGCCTGGCGCACCTCCAGCAGGGGCACCTGGCGACCGTGGTGGCGCAACAGGATCGCCAGGCAGGCCGCCCCGCATTCGGTGGCCTCCATCTGCAGAACCGTGGGGGTGCGCACGATGCCCATCTCAGTAGATGCCGCTCACGTCCCGCAGCAGCGGAATCAGGTAACTGATCGGCTGCCGCCACTCCACCAGCACCGACACCTCGGTGCTGGTGCCAGGGCTGAGGCGCAGGTCGGGACCGGGCCCACCGCCCCAGTCGTAGCCGCTGCGGGTGCGCGGATCCCGCCGCAGGCTGGTGACCGCCTCGATCAGCGGCTCCCCGGGGGATCCGAGCGGCTGGATGGCGTTCACCAGCGATTCCAGACCCAGCCGCTGGCGCAGGGCCTCGCGACTCACCGGCAGGGCGCGCAGGCTCAGGATGCGCCCCTGGATGCCCCCATGCCGCTGCGCCTTGGTGGTGGTGGGGGTGACGCGCACCGTCTGGCCAGGCCTGAGGCGCTTGCCGTCCTGGCTGGGGAAATAGGCCAGGCTCACCAGCTCGCGCCCGCCGTCGCCGCGCTCCAGGGTGAAGATCGTGGTGCCCGCCGTCACCACCGTGCCGGGCTGGACCAGCCGCTCCACCACACAACCGTCCAACGGGGCCACCACGATCGAGTTGCGCCGGTATTCCGCCCGCTGGCGCGCCAGGGCCAGCGCCTCGTCGTTGATCGCCTGCTGCCGCTGGGTGGCCTCGCCCAGGTGCTGGCCGTCGAGCCGCTGCAGCTCCCGCTCCTTGTCCACATAGGTCTGCTCGCTGATCGCCCCGCTGGCGCGGTAGGGCAGCAGACGCTCCAGATCGGCCACCAGCAGCGCCCGCTCCCGCTGCGCCTGCAACCGGGCCACCCCATCCTGGCCGCGCAGCTGGGCCAGGCGCCGCGCCCCCTCCTCCAGGCCCAGGCGCAGCTCCACCTGGTCGACCCGCGCCATCACCTGGCCGGTGCGCACGCAGCCTCCCTCCCGGCTGAGGATCTCCAGCAGCGGCCCGCTGCTGCGGCTCTGCACCGGAAGCAGCGACTCGGGCCGCAGCAGCACCCCCCGACCCTGGATCCGCACCGGCACCCGCCCCAGAACCGCCCAGAAAAGGGCGGCGCCACTCACCAGCAGCAGCGCGGTGAGCACCCCCCACCAGCCGGGGCGCAGCAGGGGCAGGGGCTGGTCGAGCGGGTCGCGGGCGGAGGCGCTGTCGAGGGCCTCCTGGCGGTAGCGGATCATCGGCGGGCGCTCACGGGGGCGGCGCGGGGGCCGATGGCGGCAAGGGATCCGCGGCCATCTGGCGCCGCATCAGCCGCGCGAAGGGCCCGGGGCGGGCGACCAGCTCCGCGAAGCTGCCCTCCTCCACGATCCGACCCGCCTCCAGCACCACGATGCGGTCGGCGTGGCGCACGGTGCTCAGGCGGTGGGCGATCACCAGGCGGGTGAGACCGAGGGTCTGGAGGCCATGGCTCACCTGGGCCTGGCTGCGGTTGTCGAGGGCGCTGGTGGCCTCGTCGAGGATCAGGACCCGGGGCCGGCGGGCCAGGGCGCGGGCGATGGCGAGCCGCTGGCGCTGCCCGCCGGACAGGCTGCCGCCCCCCTCCGGCACCACGGTGTGCATCCCCATCGGCATGGCGCGGATGTCGTCGGCCACGGCCGCCTG
>JBIIND010000364.1:0-2598 GCA_044337665.1 Cyanobium sp. | reverse complement strand
CAGATTCCCCCCCATCCCCAGACCCCATCGCGGCTCCGGAGAGGTTGACCATTCCCCGCGTACCGGTTTTCGTGCCGTCCCCCCCGGGCGCCAAGCCGCCGGAGACCCGCATCCGGCTCGACACCAGTCTGCGCCGTTGGTTTTCCCGCAACCTTGGCGTCTGGCGCTCACGCCGCCTCTACTTCTTTTCCGATGACGAGGTGCTGCGCGTGGACATGTTTCTCAAGGTGGAGCTGTTTCATGAGCCGGTCGAAGGGGAGGCGGGCTATCGCTTCACCTGGTGGCCGGAGCAGGAGCACGGGTTCTTCGAGCGCAAGCCGCGGTTCGTACCGGAGGGCACGATGGAGGCCTACCTCTGCGGCCACCAGCTGCGCCGAAGCCGGGGCTATCTGTGCGGTTCCCCCACGAAAAGCCGCATCCGCCAGGTCGATGAGCACGAGGTGATCTTCGAATCCCACTATCTGGAGTGGGACATCGTGGAACACATCCGCCTGGTGGACCAGGACCGTTTCCGCGCCCGCTCCATCTACTCCTGGCGGGATGGCGTACTCGAGTTGGCGGAGATCCACCACGAGAGCCGGATGGACCCGCCCATCTCGCCCCCGGCGCACCTGGCCTGAGGCCCGGGGGCGCCCTCGGGCCCGGTGGGGTCTACCCGGAAGTCCAGACCGCAGAAGCGGCGGATATCCGCCCGAGTGGACAGTTGCCAATCAGGGTTCAATTCTGGCCGTTTTGCATGGAGCACTTCTCGATATCTTGCCGAGGAGCCCAACAGCGCCCCCAGCCACTCCTGATCAGCTGCTCCCTGTTGGATGCGAGGGGAGTGGTCTTATGCTGGGGAAAATTCTTCCAGGGAATGAATCCTCCCCTCCCTTGCCGCCTCGGTCGTCTCGTCGGCCTTCTGCTGGTCGCCACCCCCCTGCTGCTGCCCCTTTCGGCAGCGGCCCAGCAGACGCCGCCCAATCCCCCGGCCGCAGCAGCAACCAGCAAGCCCGCCACCGTGGAGGACGTCAACACCTACATGACCATGTCGGCGATCAACCTCTGCGCCCTTTCCCAGCAGAAGGTGCCGTTCAAGGCCGCCCTTGATGGCAGTGTTTCGATGGTGGCCTCGGTGCTGACCGAGAAGCACGGCAGCCGCCTCACCGGCTCCCCCAATCCCCTCAACCGCGACCAGATCATCAACGCCACGGTGGCCGAGTCGCTGCTGCGTTCCGACCGTTTCTGCGGCACCAAGCTCCCGGGCGACTGGCGCAAGGAATACGACGCCCTGCTGCCCCAGATCCGCAAGGCCCTCACCAGCGCCAGACCCGCCGGCACAAAGTGATGCGGAGCCCCCTGGGGCGCGCCCCCACATCCTGATGTCCCCCGTCCACCTCACCGACTACCGGCCGGCGCCCTACCTGCTGGAGCGCACCGATCTGACGGTGCGCCTCTTCCCCGACCACGCCCGCGTCGAGGCCAGGCTCGCCTTTGCCCCCAACCCCGCCGCGGAGGGAGCCGACGGGCGCGCCGCCCCGGGGCCACTGGCCCTGATGGGGGTGGATCTGGAAACCGAAGCGCTGGCCATCGACGGGGAGGAGCTGCCCCCCCAGGCCTATGCCATCCACGCGGATCGCCTGGAGATCCACACCCCGCCGGAGCGGCCCTTCATTCTCTCCAGCACGGTGCGGATCGAGCCCCACCGCAACACCGCCCTGGAGGGGTTGTATGTCAGCGGAGGGCTCTTCACCACCCAGTGCGAAGCCGAAGGGTTCCGGCGCATCACCTGGCATCCGGACCGCCCCGATCTCCTGAGCCGCTTCCGGGTTCGTCTTGAGGCTGACCAGGCAACCTGCCCCGTTCTGCTCTGCAACGGCAACTGCGTGGAACGGGGCGAGCTGGCGGATGGACGCCACTTTGCGGTCTGGGATGATCCCCACCCCAAACCCTCCTATCTCTTCGCCCTGGTGGCGGGGCGCCTGGAGGAGGTGACGGACAGCTTCACCACCGCCGCTGGCCGCCGCGTCAGCCTGCGCATCCACGTGGAACCAGGGGACGCCCCCTTCACCGCCCATGCGATGGCGTCCCTGAAACGCTGCATGACATGGGACGAGCAGGTGTACGGCCTGGAGTACGACCTGGACGAATTCAATATCGTCGCGGTGCGCCACTTCAACATGGGCGCGATGGAGAACAAGAGTCTCAACATCTTCAACTCCAAGCTGGTGCTCGCCGATGCCGCCACGGCCACGGACGCGGAACTGGAGCGCAGTGAGAGCGTGATTGCGCACGAATACTTCCACAACTGGACCGGCAATCGCATCACCTGTCGCGACTGGTTTCAGCTTTCCCTCAAGGAAGGGCTCACCGTGTTCCGCGATCAGTGCTTCAGTTCCGATCAGCACGGACATGCCCTTAATCGCATCGAGAATGTGGCGATGCTGCGCAATACGCAGTTCCGGGAGGACGCAGGTCCGACAGCCCATCCCATTCAGCCCGATCAATATCAAGCGATTGATAATTTCTATACCACAACGATCTATGAGAAGGGCTCGGAGGTCATCCGGGCCCTGCAAACCCTGATCGGGGAGGAGACGTTCCAGGCCGGCATGGCGC
>JBIIND010000402.1:0-2831 GCA_044337665.1 Cyanobium sp. | reverse complement strand
GAAGTTGTCCACATGCAGATCGCCGTGGATCCAGACCCGGCTCGCGCTCTCATCGAGAAAGGGATCCTCGTCGGTGGCCAAAACACCGCCTCCCCCCATGCAGCGCGGCCAGGGCCGGTGAGCCCCCCTCCTGGTCTCGGGCGGAATGGGCTGCTCAGCGGTAGTTCTCAAACTGCAGCGGCACTTCCAGGTCTTCCTGTTTCAGGAGCTGGATCACCTGCTGCAGATCGTCCTTGTTCTTGCCCGTCACCCGCAGGCTGTCGCCCTGGATCGCCACGGTCACCTTCTTGATCTGATCACGCACGGTTTTGGAGAGTTTCTTGGCCAGCTCCTGGCTCAGCCCCTTGCGCAGCTTCACCACCTGCTGCACCCGGTTGCCGCCCACCGTCTCGCTGGGCTGGAAATCAAAGATCTTCAGCGAGAGATCGCGCTTGGTGGCCTTCTGGCGCAGCACGTCGTTCACTGCCTCCAGGGTCATGTCGCTGGCGGTGGTGATGGTGAGGCTGGCCTCCTCCAGCTCGATCTCGGTTTTGGAATCCTTGAGGTCGTAGCGCTGGGCCACCTCCCGCCGCACCTGATCCACCGCATTCACCAGCTCCTGGCGGTCGAAATCACTGACCACGTCAAAGGAGAAGCTGTCGGCCATGGAGAAAAACGCGGCAGGAAATCAGGCCCCAGGCTAGGGCTGGGGGGCAGATCAGGCCTCGGTCTCCAGAGACGCTGCCGCTGCTGAGCGCTCCTGATGCTCCTTGAGCGTGACGCCCTGGGCATCCTTCCATTCGGTGCGGCCATTGGCCGGACGGGTGCAGCTTCCCACCTGCATCACCCTGTTGCCACCAACCGTCTCACTGGGCTGATCCCCGCCCACTCGCTCCAAGGGCAGCGGAGCCCCTAGAAAAGGGTCCACCCTGTGCCCCAGCCCATGAGCCCTGCCCTACTCCCCACCCTCCTTGCCCAGGGCCTCCCCAACGCTCTCACCAGAAGCACCGCCAATGCCGCCATCGCGGCCCCAGGCCTGGCCATGGCCGCACCTTTCGCCTGGAGCCTCTGCCTCGCAGCGGCGGTGGTGGTGCTCTCGATCGTGCCCCTGGGCGCAGCCCGCTCCCAGGCCGATTTCACGCCCGCTGATCTGGCGGCGCCCCGGGCGATGTTTGAGCGGCTGCCCACCTGGGGCAAACGGGCCAGCTGGGCCCATCAGAACAGCTTCGAGGCCTTCACCCTCTTTGCCCCGGCCTGCCTTCTGGCGCTGGTGGCCTCCGCCCATGGCTGGGTGCCGTCAGCCGCAGCCGTCGCGGCCGCCTGGCTCCATCCCGCCCTTCGGCTCGCCTACATCCCGGCCTATGTGGCCAATGTGCCCCCCCTTCGCGCCCTCTGCTGGGCAGGCGGCACCATTTGCACCGGCCTGCTCTACATCGAAGGCCTCAAGGCGATCCTGGCGGGCTGAGGCCAGCGGCTCGGGTTCAGGTGGGGGATTCAGGCAGACGAAGTCTTGCCTTCTCCTCCTCAAGGGCCTGCAACACATCCGCAATCTTCCCCATCGTCAGCGCCTTCGAAGGCCCATCCCCCAGACGCTCATACACTGGCAATTTCTTCCTCCTGGCGGGTCCGCAGCGCCTCATCCAGCTGTCCTCGCGCCTGCAGCACATCCGCGATCTTCCCCATCGTGATGGCCTCAGCGCCGGCATCGTCACGACGGCGGTGAAAGGGAGGCTCCACCTCGCGCCAGTGGGCCAGCGCCTCCTCCAGATCCCCCAGGCTCTCAAGCAGCAGCCGGCCCAGCTCATCGAGCGGCGCGAGCTTCAGCTCATTGGGGGCGTCGGGGTGGCCCTCCAGCCAGGTTCGGATCTCCACCACCCGCCGGCTCCGTTACGCCGAAGGTGTCGCCATCTGGTAGCCCTCCAGCGTGCGCACCACAGGGTGGCTGCGGCACCAGGGGCCCTCGTCGTAACGCAGCAGCGCCAGCCGATGCAGCAACCACTGCCGCTCCTGGTCATTGCCGCCGTGGGCGGGGTTCCAGTCGATCGCCCTGAGCAGGGCGTAGTGAGCAGGTTTCAAGAAGTAGCGGTAGTCAGCGGCGAGTTTCGCAATCGCCGTATCCACCACCCGGGCATCAATCTGATCGTCTGCCACTTCGCAGCACAATCTCAGCAAGCGCAACAGTTCGCGGGGGTGGCCGCCGCTGAAAGCCACCAGCCGATCCACATCCCCGTCGCTGGCAAACAGGCTGCGATCGGCCCGCAAGAGCAACAACTCCCGCATCGTCTGCACCCCCACCTCGAATGCCTGGCCATCCGGCTCCTGCAACCTGATCATCGGCAACACCAAGTCGCCATCGAACTTGCCGCCGAGGCGTCCGTCGTATTTCAGATCCAGCGGCGCCGTGTAGATCACCAGGGCCTGGATGGCCAGCAATTGCTCCGCATCCTGCACGAAGAATTTCAGCGTGTCGTCGCCATTCATCTTGTCGGTGCCATCCACCAGAAACAGCAACCGCTTCGCCCGTCCCGCCCGCTCCAGCGACGCCTCCGCCTCCCGGATCAGGGTGTTGAAGGCGGCTGCCAGGGAGGTGAAGGAATTGCGGATCTCCTGCCGCCATTCGCTCTTCTGGCTCGCCCCGGTCTTGAACGCCGCCGTGAACGTGCCCAGCAGCTGGATCAGGCCAGGGATACCTCCTCCCCCTTTCGCCTCCGTGGTGAGGGCCGCACTCAGCTCGCTGCGGGTGGTGCGGGTGTGCACCACCCGCACAAACCATTGGCGCAGGGGATCGAGGGCCTCCTCCGCCAGCCCATGGCCTTCGGCCTGCAGTCGCTCCAGCAAGGTCTCGGCCATGG
>JBIIND010000363.1:0-2608 GCA_044337665.1 Cyanobium sp. | reverse complement strand
GCCACGCCCTACCCGCCAGATCGCCACAACAACGGGACATCTCCCTGCTTGGCTGTGAAGTTCTCCATCGTCATCCCCTCGTTCAATCAGGGGGCATTTCTGGGAGAGTGCCTGGAGCTGCTGCTGAGCCAGAGCGGTGCTGATACCGAATTGATCGTGGTGGATGGGGGCAGTCAGGATGACTCCCCACAAGTCATCCGCCACCACGGGCAGCGCCTGGCCTGGTGGTGCTCCGAGCCGGATTCCGGCCAGAGCGACGCCCTCACCAAGGGTTTCCGCCAGGCACGGGGAGAGTGGCTGGGCTGGATCAATTCCGATGACCTCCTGCTCGAGGGCGCTCTCGAAGCCGTGCGTAAGTTTCTCGAGCACCATCCGAAGGCTGAGTGGGTGGTGGGGGGCGGACGCATGATCGATGCCGCCGGCCTCCTGGTGCGTACCTACCCCTGCCCAGCAGGCCCCCTTCGGGCCGCTGACCTGAGTCCCTGGACCGACACCTGGTTCGGCCAGCCGGGTTGTTTCTTTCGCCGCACCCTCTACGACCGGGCCGGAGGCACGCTGGCCAGAAACCTTCATTACGCGATGGATCTGGACCTCTGGCTCCGGCTCGGGCAACTGGCCCCCCTGCTGCCAATCCCCGCCGAACTGGGCGCGTACCGTCTGCATGACGACTCCAAGACCGTGGCCCAGCGAGCGCCCATGGAGACGGAGGTGGTTCAGGTGTTGCTTGAGCACCTCGGTCCCGCGGCGGCCCTGGAGCGCGTCAGGCTGCTGGCCGAGGACAAGTTCGCGCTGGAAACCCGCTACCGCCGCCTCAGCCAAGACCTGGCCAGCCCCTTCGGCTGGGGCCGCATCCTGCGTCGACGTCTGCAACGCCGATGATCCGGGCTTCGACACCATCGCAGCCGCGGCAGCTCCGCTTCGCCCTGAATGCCCATGGACCGTCCTTTGAGGTTTACGGGCTGTTGTGCGTAGCCAGCCTGCGCCACTGGTGCGGCGAGCGGGTCGCCATCCGCGTCTACCGACCCGACAACCTGCCTCCCTGCAGCGACAGGGCTCTGCAATTCCTGGCGCGGCGCAACGTGGAGGTGGTGGACTTCCACAATCCCTGGCTGCCCGATCGGCTCGAGGATCCCCGCGCCGTTCCGCCGCGCCACCTCACCTACAACAAGCTCTTCACCCTGCTGGACGTGCAGGAGGGGGAGCAGCGGGTATTTCTCGATGCCGATCAGATCCTGTTGGGGGATCCCACGCCCCTGCTGCTCGCCCAGTGCGCACCCGCTGGCCTGGTGGCTGCGGATACTCCGGAATCCTTCGTGGGCGATTGGGACGAGCTGTACCGGCGGATGGGCGTGGCGCCAACCTCACGGCGGATCGAAATCTGGGAGACCTACACCTTTGGCAAACAGCCCGAACCAGCTCGGATCGCGACCCATCCCTATTTCTGTTCGGGTCTGGTTTCGGTGACAGATAACAGCGCCTTGCCCGAGCTGTGGCAGCACTTCTCGCGTGAACTGGAACGCCAGATCGACACCCTCACCCTCTCCTACTTCGTGGACCAGGTTTCCCTGCCGCTGGCGGCGGCAGCGAGCGGGCAGAGCTGGGAGCTGCTCTCCAATCGCTGTTCCGCGACACCCCATGTGTTCCGCTTCATTGAGGACCCCCTTCACTTCCACTACTGGCAGTTCCATGCCCTGGCGGCCCAGGCGGCCCGCACCCCCTTGCTCCATGCGCACCTCAAGCAGATCACAGGGGAGCTGAAGCGGGAGACAGGGATCGATCTGCGCTTTCAGCTCCTCACCCAGTGGCCGCGCTGGTACGGCAGAACCCGGCAACTGGCCCGCAATCAGATGGAGCGGCTTGGGCTGATCGCAGCCAAGCCGTCGCCGCTTCGATGAACCCCTCTCCCCCCCATCCAGTCCCTGTTTTCTTTGAGCCCGCCTGGCTGGAGGATGTGGATCCGCGGGACTGGCAATGCCTGACCCGCAATCTGCTGACCCCCGGGGATGACCCGATTCGTCTGGATGGCGACGCGCAGCTTGATTTCTACCGCTGTTGTCAGGTCATCGACCTGAGTTGCTCCCTGCGCCTGGTCCCGCTCGAGCAGGCCGAAGCCATCCTCCTGCCGATCTGTCACCGGGAGAACTACTACGGCAGCACCAGTGCAGAGTCCTTCCGGCGTGCCTGCCGTCAAGCGGATCAGATCTCGCGTCGCGCCGGTCTGCCCGTTTTGGTGGAGGGCATGAGCAAGGATCTGATTGATCCGGAGCGCCATCTCCATTTGCCGCTGGCCAATTATCTTTACTTCAACAGCTCCCTCGTTGCCGCTGGTCGGACACCGCGAGTCCACAGCCACTCCTTCATGATACCGGATTATCTGCAAAAGTATTTTGGCGGTCGGATTGATCCGATCGAGGCTTCAGCCCCCCCCAGCGTTAGCTTCTGGGGGGTATGCGCCCCATTCGAGCAACGCTGGTCGACAACAAGGCTGCTCGATTACGGGCGCTATGCTCTCACTTACCTCGATGCGATCGGAATCGACAGTGAGCGGATCGCCCGCCGGCTGGGCACGAATATGAAACATGCCCATCGCGCCAGGGTTGTGCGTAGC
>JBIIND010000296.1:0-3045 GCA_044337665.1 Cyanobium sp. | reverse complement strand
CGGGACCAGGGGCCCCAGGTTTTTTCCAGCGTGTCGACCAGCAGATCCACCCCCACCGTCAGCGAAGCCGTGGCCGCGATATCGAATTTCGGCGTGGCCTCCGCATGCAGATCGGCCAACAGCGACCGACCCTCAGCGCGACTCCAGTCAAGGTTCACATCGGCCCCGGCCCCGGCCTCCACCCCCAGTCGACCGGTGAGCCCGACGCGGCCCTGGGCAAAGGCCACCGCCAGCCTCGCCCGCAGGCCGCCCCCCACATCCAGGCCGAGCCCCGCGTAGGCGGGCACGTAGAACTCGCCTTGACCATGCACGGTCGCCTCCTCCGGGCGGTCGAGATCGAGCGTCGCCGTCACCGCCGCATCGCGGATCACCCCGGGGCCAACAAACGCCTCGAAGAACACCCGCGCATCCACGAAGGCGAAGATTCCCACCCCGATCCCGCCGACGGACACCCCCCAGATCGGGAATTCCGGGGGGCTGAGGCTGAACAGATCCTTGCCGTAATCCCGGCGCGCGAACACCTCATAGACCGGGGGCATGGCGATCGTGCCCGAGAGGATGACACGGTTGTCGGGCGTCAGTTCGATGCCGGCGGTGCCGGTGAGAACGTTGCCGAACGCCACCGTCACCGTGCCCCGCCCCCAGGCGGTGAGGTGATCGGTCAGAGGCCCATCGATCGGGCGACCCTCGGCATCGATCGGGCGGTTGGTGGCGGTGAAGTCAAGGCTGCCGCTGGCGGGTGACCGTTCCACCGTGCCGGTGCCCTGCAGGGTGAGGGCGCCGTCCAGGTAGTTGACCGTGAGCGTGCCCGTGGCCCCCGGCGCGGCGAGGGTGGCGGTGCCCACGCCGGAGAAGCTCCAGGATTCGGTGCCGGGAGCCTTGCTGGCCCGCAAAGACAGGCTGGCGTTCTGAACCGCTGGCAGGTTGGCGATCGGCAAGGGCACGTTGTCGGCCCCGATCGCCAGCCCTTCGCTGGGGGTGTAGGTGACCTGAACGCTCGTGCCACGCAGCGGGCCGCCGAGATTGATCGTGCCGCTGGCGGAGACCGTGTCGCGGCTCATCGCGAGGGTGACCGAACCGGATTCAACCCCCGGGATCTTGCCCTGCTGCACGCCAAGGGTGGCCTGGGCGCTGAAGCTGTCGCTGGCCAGGTTGTAGGTGGCCCGAACGCTGGCGGGATTGAGGAAATCCATCGCCAGGGCGAAATCCCCGGACAGTTCCGGTCCCGCTTCGGTGAGGGCGGCCGTGACCAGGCCGGTGCCGAGGGAGCGGACCTCGAAGCCCGCGTAGCCCTCCACGAAAAAGCCCCGATCGCCAACGCCGAGCGCAAGGCCCGCCTCCGTCACCGTCACCGGGCCGAGGCTGAGATTGTCGACGGGTACCGGGAAGTTCAGGCCGATTCGGTCGCCGTAGAGGCTCAGCGGCACATTCAGCCCGGGCAGCATCAACTTGGTGGAGCCGACGGAGCCGGTGCCCGCCAGCACCCCCTCGGGCGTCACCCCGAGATCGGCGAACAGGAGCGGGCTCAGGGGCTTGAAGCGCGTGCTTCCGGCCCCGGCCACAAGGGAGGAGCGGGAGAGGTAGCCCGCGATGCCAAGCCGTGGGGCGCGCTTCACCGCCACGTCGAAGGTGCGCCGCTCGATCAACTCCTCCCCCTCCGTGCGTTTTGTCTTGAGCACCGTGACGTTCAGGCGCATCAGGTCGCTCTCCGGCGCGTCCAGGGGTTGGTCACCGATGTAGGTGCCGCTGTTGAACTGAACGCCCTGGAACAGCAGGCCATCCGCCGGGGGCTGCACCGTGCCGTTGGCCCCGAGCGTGAGGCTTTTCATCCGGCCGCCCTCCAGGGAGGGGAAGATCCTGATCCGTTCGGGTTGCTGACCGGGCCGCAGCCGTAAACCGGCATTCACCAGGTCTGGTTCGCTCATCAGTTGCAAGGGGGTGATGTGATCTCCCTGCTTGATCTGGTTGCGGGTCCAGAAGGTGGGGTTGCTGGTTCCGAAGTTGCTGCCCTCCACCACCTGGGAGAAAACAATCTTCCAGCGGGAGCGCACCTGGTCGTAGCTCTGCGGCTTTTCGCGGGGGTCGCTGATCAGGCGTTGCGCTTCGGTGATGATCGCCGTAAGGTCGCTGCGCATGTTCGAGGCGATGCGGGAGCCGACCGATCGGTTGTAGGACGCCTCCAACAACCACATGTTGCCGCCCGCATCGGCGCCCCCCAGCTGCATTTCCAGAAAGTGATCGGCGTCGAAGCGGCTGGTGCCAAAGAGAGGCACACCAGCGGATGACCATTGCGGCCGCAGCAGGGCGTCGCTCTGGGCCAGTTCATCCACGGTGCCGATGAAGATCTGATTGGGATCATTTCCTGGCAGCGTGAGATAAAACACCCGTTGATTATTTTCCACAATCGAGGCGGCGGCGGGGCTGGCGGCAATCTTGCTGTTGAGCTTTGCCTTGATTCCCTGCTGAATTTCGGTGTCGCTGCGTGCCGCATTGGTCCACACCTGCGCCGGAACCGAGTCGGCGTCGCGCCGCGGCATCGGCTGGTTGAAGGTGAGGGGCGAACCCAGCACGGGCACCGCCCGGCCTTCGCCGGCCATCGGCGTGACCAGACCGCCCGCCGTTCCCTTGTGGGCGCCGGCCACGGCGGGCAGGGCCAGCCGGGGCACGTTGATCGTGCCCTCGGCCCCCTCGGTGTTGGCCACATCCACCGAGGCCCCGGGCAGGGAAGGGATGGGGAAGCTCGTCGTCGTCGTCGTTGTCGCCGTTCCCGCGGCGCGGGCCGCGGCTTCCTCCTCCTCCCGGGTCAAGCGCTGCACCCGCCGCCGGGCTGCCCCGCCACCGCCCCCCTGCTGCTGCACGGTGTGGGTGAGTTCATGGGCGAGGAGCTGCCGTCCCGTGCTGGTTTGGGGCTGGTATTGCCCCGCGTTGAAGAAGATGTCGTCGCCCAGGGTGAAGGCTTGGGCCCCCAGCGCCTCGGCGGCGGCGGCGGCGCGCGGTCCGGCGTGGATGCGCACCGCGCTGAAGTCCCGTCCGAAGCGCTGTTCC
>JBIIND010000080.1:0-6983 GCA_044337665.1 Cyanobium sp. | reverse complement strand
GCCGTGGTGGCCTGAAGGGTGGCGATCGCCCCCGCCACCTCCGCACTGGCCGTGCCGCCCTCGGCCCCCGCCGCCGCCTCCCGTTGGGCGCGGCCCTTCGCCACCTTCCCCCCCTGCTTCCTCTCCTCCTCCTCCTTCCGCTTCGGCGCCGCCTGGCGCTGCCCCTGGAGGGGGGTGATGGTGGGCGGGATGGCCATCGCACCGGCATCGGATCGCATCACCCGCGCCGCCACCGCGTCGGCCTCCCGTTCGTAGCGGTCCCCGGAGGCGCCCACCTCCAGCCGGGCCTGCAGCCGCTGCAGGGGGGCTCCCGGAGCGCTGCGGGCCGGGCGGGACGGTTTGTTCTGGGGACGGGCCGCTTCAGCCATGGCGCCCGATCACGTTTCGCGGATGCGCGTGGCCAGGGCCAGAAGCGCCCTGCGCGGCATCGCCACGCCCTGGTTGGCCTTCCCCCCCATACGTTTGCGCAGCGTGGCGTCGTCCTCGCCGGCGGCGACGGCGGCCTCGGCCAGGGTGGAGATCTTCGCCGCCTCCAGCCATCGCGCCGCCGCCTCGGGGCTGGCGAGATCCAGGGCGCGACCCTCTTCGCTCTGGCTGAGCACCGTGGCGGCGAGATCCAGCCGGGCGGCGTCCCCCTCGGGCACGGCCACGGTGAGATGCAGGCCATCTCCGGCCGCCGTGATTCGGCTTTCGCGGATCATGGCGCTCCCCGCGGATCCTTCCACCAGGGTGAGGGAGGCGATGGCGACCTCGGCCTCCCCCATTCGCCGCAGCCCCTCCCCCAGCTTCCACCCCGCCAGCTCGCCGATGGCGGCCGCCGGGCGGCCGTCCGGGGCGCCCACCTTCAGGGCCACGGCGGCGCCGCGCCGCACCCCTGTGCCGGCCTCCGGTTCCTGGGCCAGCACGAAGCCGGGTCGATCGGAGGGGCTTGTCCCCAGCTTCTCAAGCTTCAGCCCCAGGGCCGCCAGGGCTTCCTCGGCGCGCTTCTGCTCCAGGCCGATGAGGCGGGGCATCTGCACGTTTTCACTGAGCTCCCCCTCGCCGGCATGGCAGATCGGCTCCCCTTCCCCGATCTCGATGGGGCGCTGGCCGCGGTGGCCGCTGGGATAGACCGCCACCTGCTCATCCCGCCAGATGGCCTTGGCCCCCTGGCGCAGTTCCAGCCGGACCTCCGTGTCAGCGGGCAGGGCCAGGGAATAGAGCCCGTTGCGACCGGTGCAGGTCTGGCGCAGTGGTTCTCCCTGGCCATGGAGGGCCACCAGGGTGAAACCCTCCAGCGGCTTCCCGTCGCGGGTGACCCGGCCGACCAGGCTCATCTCGCCCTTCTCCAGGCTGGGAGCGGGGATGCGGCGAAGCGTCAGGCTTTCGGCGGAGCGGGCCACCCGATCGTCCAGCGCTTGCACCACCAACCCCTGCCGCTGTGCCGCCGGGCTTTTTTCCCCTTCGCGGGACTCGATGCGGCGCAGCTCCCGCCGGGCGGCGCGGGCGCGCAATTGCACCATCGGCACCTGGATCCCCGCCCCCGCCAGGGCGGCTCCCTCCTGGAGGCGCTGAGGTTGGCTGAGCGCACGCGCCAGCGATTGCAGGGTTTCGTTGTTGAGACTGGCCATGCTGATCCTCTAGAAAAAGGTAAGGTTTGAAGTGTCGACGAGCTTGCTGGTGCCAGCGGATGCGCTGACAGGAAATGTGCTCTGGTTCATGGCTGTGCTGTTCATGTATATCCCATGGGTTGCCAGTGAGTAGAAGCAGTAAATGGGGTCCTGCAGGCGGTTGCCAGTGGCGCGTAAGCTGGTGCCCACCAGCACGGTATCGACCAGCGAAAAGGTGGCGTCTGCCTCAATTTCAATCTGGTTGTCGGCACAGCTGATGTCGTCGAGCGAGATGATCAATATGGAGGAGACATGGCCCGTCACCTGGTTGGCTCCCCGGCGCAAGGAGACCTGGTTGGTGTTGAACAGTGTCTCGCCTCCGCGGAATAGGTTGAGGTTCGGCCCGGTTTGGACGCGATTGACAGCCCCCGCTCCGGAGCTGACTTCATTGATTGTTCCCACCTTGCTGAGGCGCGAGATCGTGTACGCCAGCAAGGCTTCTTCGGCATAGCTCAGATTCACCAGGCTCACGGCATCGCCGCCCATGAAATCGAGTGCCGCATCAAAGAATTGCAGGTCGCTAGGCTGGGTGCTGGCCGGATTGTTGAACAGTTCCTGGGCCGACTGCACGCCCAGCACAAACAGAATGAAGGCCTCCAAGGGGTTGGCGAACAGGCTTGAGCGGTTGGCCCCGGTCAGCCGGTTGCCGGTCACGATCATCGGCCCCTGCCCCATGGCTTTGAGGGCGCGACCCGCCGGCGCATAGACCGTATTGTCCTGCACCCGCAGGGCGGGTGGATCCGCCGTCTGCGGGGAGAAGGCGAGCGCTGGCTGCGCCCCGCCCATCGCCATGCGCACCACGATGCCGCCGAGGGAGGTGGTGCTGTCGCCAATCCGGCCGCCATTGCGTTCGATGCGATTGTTTTCGATGCGCACATCCTCGCCATAGCCCACGAAGATGCCGGAGGCGGCGCGGGCGGGGGTCAGGCCATTCGCCTCGATCCTGTTCTGGCGGATCGTGAGGTCGGTTACCAGGCTCAGGGTGATGCCGCCAAGACCGGCGAACAACCGCTGCAGTTGCGGGATGGGTGCCGCCTCGCGCAGGAGGTTGCCGCTGATGTCGTTGTCTTCGATCAGCACCCTTTCCAGGGCGATGGCGTCATAAGCGGCTTGCCCTTGGGCATTGATCGGCAACAGGGGATAGGTGGCGATGCCATTGGCGCCGCAGCGGCGGATCCGGTTTCGGCTGATCTGAATCTGGGAGAGATTGCCGTCGGAGATGGGCAGCGCCACCATGCCGCCGCCGGGATCGCTGGGATCGGGATCCTGCTCTTCGAGGCGGATGCAGCCGGCCTGATCGATGCTTACGGTGAAGCCGGTGGTGGCGACCCTGCCCCCCATCGACCGCACGGCATGGTCGATGGCGGCGTCGGGGTCGGCGTTGAAGGCGGTGATCGGGATCTGCAGCACGGTGACGGAACCGAGCGTGATGCCATTGCCCGCCCCATCGCCGATGGTGTTGTCCTCGATCAGGATGTTGCGGCTCTGGCCGGCGATGTGGATGCCGCCAAGCGACAGCGCCTGGGCCGTCGCTCCACCCTGGCTGAGGATCTGGCAGTCGCGCACCAGCAGCCCCTCGCCCTGCAGGGTCAGCGCCGCGAAGGCGGCGTTGGCGGCGAGCGGATCGGGCAGGGGACCACTGCTGATGCGGCAGCGCTCGATGGCAAGACCCCGCATTCCCTCCAACCGCACCACCCCGCCGGAGGGGGTTACCAGCTCGCAGTCTTCGAGGCGCAGGGAGCGGCTGCCGGCGCCGCTGGCATCGAGCCCCGCCCGCAGGCAAGGCGCCGAAGCGCTTTCCATCCGCAGGCCGCGAAACTCGATGTGGGCGCACTGGTTGAGGGTGACCAGGGGCTCGCTGGGATCGGCACTCGCCAGCCAGCGGGTGCGCGCCCCGCAGCCGCGGAAGGTGATGTTGCTCAGGCCCGTGAGCGTGATCGCTTCCCGCCAGATCCCGGGGCCCAGGCAGATCTCCCCCCCGGCCATCGGCAGCCGTGCGATGGCCTCGGCGATGGTGGAGACATCCCCCCAGCTCGTTTCGTTGTTGCCCACGGTGACCGTGCAGCAGCCCCCGAGGCGGTACAGCGGCCGGAAACGGCGGCGGCAGTCGATCACCGTGCCCGCCGCCAGGTCGACGAAGGCCAGCGGCACGACATGGCGGCGCGGGCCGTGGGGGGGCATCCCCGTGCGCATGGCCCAGGGGAGCAGCTGCGTGGGGGCATTGGGACGGGCGGATATCACCCAGTGATCGCCCGGCAGGGTGTTGGCAGCAAAGGTGAGGCTCAGCCCCGTGCCGCCCAGGATGCCGTTGGCCAGGGGGATATCGGCCTGCGCGCCGCTGCCGCCGCCGGTCCAGAGCCGCAGGTAGAAATAGCGATCCTCGCCCGGGGGATCCTCGGGGGACAGGAGCGTGGTGGACAGGCCGCTGAGCCAGCTGAGGACCGGGGCATCCACATCCCTCGTGAGGGTGATGGCGCCGTCGGCAAGACCGCTGGCCACGGTGTAGAAGCTGCCGAGGGGCTCAGCCGTCTTCTGGCCATTCGGCAGGCGCTCATCCCAGCGCAGGAGCTCCACCGTCTGGCCCTGGCGGGGCATGAGGTGTTCGTCGCGCGGTTGGGTGAGAAAGACCACGCGACGCTGCTGCGTCCCCACCGACTCCACCCGCACGCGATAGAGCGGGGCCGCATCATCCCGGCCCCAGACAAAGTGGCCGGGGCGGCTGACCATCACGCGGTAACACTCGTTGCGCGCGCCGAGGAAGCCTGGGGTGAGGGCGGGGGCACAGAGATCCTGGTCCACCTCGGCCGGGTCAAAGGCCACCGAGAGGGACGCCCCCGAGCGCAGCGCCCCGCTGGCGGCATCGACGCGACCGCTCCAGCCCATGCTGGTCAGCCATTGGCCGCGGGCCTCCAGGCAGGTGGGGCCAGCCACCGCTGTGGCTCTTACCCGCCAGCCGAAGCGGCGGGCCGCCACCCCATCCGCCCCCCCCAGTCCTGGGTCGCGCAGCTCCCCATCTTCGGTCGCGGTGACGGTGTGATCCCGGCCGTCAAGCCAGACGAAAAAGCGCGGGGCGGTGCCGATCGCCTCGGCCGTGCCGGCAGCGTCAAGGGGAAACCCCAGCCAGTTGCGGCCGCTCTGATTCCGATAGCTCAGTGGCGTCGGATTCTCGATCCGGGCGCCGCCAAGGTAGAAACTTCCGGCTCCGATGGTGAAATCCGTGGCGCCAGCGGTAGTCACACCGCTGATGCGGAACCCGTCGTCCGGGGAACCGGAGGGGGCGATGGTTTCGCTGAAGGCATCCTCCCGTTCCCATTCGGCGATGTCGCTGGCGAAGTTCTCCTCGGCGTCGATGCTCAGCCGGCCCTGCTGGCGCACCAGCGCGTGATACCGGGTGTCGCGGTCCGGGAACAGCCTGGTGATGTCGGCGGTCATCAGAGGGGTCTCCGCTCAGGTGACGGGAAGGATCTGGACGCGGGCCTGAACCGGCGCGTATTCCGCCAGCTTGGCGGCCAGGTCGTCGTGTTTGATGGGCGCGAGCGCCAGGTTGAAGACGCCCATTTCGGTGCCATTCTCGCCGCCGCGACTGACCGTGATGGGGCAGGCCGGGGAGAGTTGGGCCAATCCCGGGTCGCCAAAACGACGCGAAACGAAACTCTCCCGAGGCAGCCCAGCGGCGAAGAGCACACTTTCATATTGGGCCGGGATGCGCCCACCGCTCCAGGCCGTGGAAAAACGGAAACAACTGTCCTGGGCATTCTCCACCTCCACCCGGCCGTCAATGATCGTTTGGCTGATGGAAGCCTGGCCCCCCAGCACGTCGCCGAACACCGTCGTGCGCTCGAGGGTCAGGGACGCCGTGGCGAGTGCGATCGCCGGCCCGGAGCTGTGGGCGATCACAACGCTGTCGCTCACCCGGACCTGGGCGGCCGAGCAGGCTCCGCCCGGTACGCCTCGCCGTTCGGAGAGGGAGCCGAGGATGCAGCGCTCGATGTGCAGTTCCGTCACGGTTCCCTCGATCACCAGGCGCACATGGGGGATCCGCCTGGGGGGCCTGCCGGGCAGCACGGCCTGTTCCCCGCCGGGGTCGAGGGTGACATCGCGGAGGGTGACCCGGGACCAATCTCCCGCCAGCACCAGTTCAGCCAGATCGGTGGGGGCAGCGAGCCCAGCGCGGCGCAGGGCGATGCCCAGCCAGAGCCCATCGATTTCCAGCGTCTTGGGCCCCGGGGGGCTGGCCACCAGGCGGATGGTGCGCCTCCTGGGGGCGGCCGTGAAGAGCAGATAGGGCCGCTGGCGATCCAGGGCCCAGAGCCGCGCATCAGCGTTCACGGTGATCACGCCAGCGGCGGTGGTGGGCCTGTACGTGCGGCTGTCCGCCACCACCCGATCGCCGCTCAGGGTGGCGAAAGCTGGGGTCAGGATCATTGGGGTGGGGGCCACGGCGGCCACCGGCACGGTGCGGCGGCGGTCATGGGTGCCTGCTCCCACCGGCCAGAACAGGCCGTAGTGCAGCCGACGGGCCTGCAGGGAACGGGGCCGCGGCGAACTCGGCAGTTGCACCCGCCCCCGAACCGGGTCCACCAGCGCCTCGACCCAAGGGTCGAGCACCGCGCCATCGGCCCAGCCCGCGAGGGATGCGCCGAGCACGGCTTCCGGGGCCAGGGACGGCTCGGAGGGGGTGCGGGCCACGGCGAGATCCAGGGCGGGGGTGGCGGTGGCGGCCCCCGCCAGGAGGTTCGCCTTGGGGCAGTCGGGCGTCAGGCTGGCGGCCAGCAGATCCGGGATGGCGATGCCCCCGATGGCGGTGGCCTGCTCCACGATCGCGGCGGTATCGCGGAAAAGCCGGCCCAACAGTGGCGCCCAGGCCGGGGGGTGGGTGGGATCGTCCTCCAATCGGTAGGTGGCTGCGTTCAGCCGCCGGCAGGGGATGGGGGCCCGTGGGCTCCATTCCGCCCTGGGGATCTCCTCGAAGCGGCTTTCAAAACTGCCCCGGCCGGCTTGGGCGGCGGATTCCGCCCCCGGCTGGAACAACGGCACATCCCGGCCCGAAGGGTCGAGCGTGTAATGGGTGGCATTGAGCCGGAAGGGGGTGATGGTGCGGAGCGCAAAAACCTGCTGGCGCCAGACGAACAGGTTGACGCCGGCGATTTCGTAGAGACGGCCGCGGCCGGCGTCCGGGGGGCGGATCTGCGGACGGTGGGCCAGTTCGTCGAAGGCGCCGTCCAGCTGATCGCTGATGCGGGCGGCCCCCAGCCGCGGCCGGCCCCCGCGGGGGGTGAGGGTCACCGCTCCGCGGGGCGTCTCCGTGTCGAGCAGATGCCAGCTGCGGGCCAA
>JBIIND010000379.1:0-2615 GCA_044337665.1 Cyanobium sp. | reverse complement strand
CCGAAGGAACCATCCGTTGGCTGGACCACTGGGCCATCCAGCTTCTGCCTGAAGCCAGCGCCGACTGGAGCGGCAAGCCACTGACCAGCCGCTGGCCCGACCTCGATCAGGCCGTGCGGCAGCATGCTCACCGCTTGAAGGCGGGGCCGCTGGATCTGACACTGGCGAGCCCCAGCGGTGATTCCCGGGCCATACGCCTGTTCCGGACTGACAGCGGGATCGGCATCGCCGTGCTGCGACCCGAGGAACAGGCCCTGAGCAACCATTCCCTGGTGCAGCTGTTCAGCGACCTGTTCAACTCTGTGCAGGACGCCCTGCTGATCACCCTGGCCGAACCGATCGACGCCCCTGGACCGGTGATCGTCTACGCCAACCGCACCCTCACGCAGCAGACCGGCTACGCCCTGCATGAGCTGCTCGGACGCAGTCCCCGCCTGTTCCAGGGGCCGGAGACCGATCCGGACGTCGCCCACCGCTTTGGTGAAGAGCTGCGTCAGTGGCGCCACTGTGCGATGGAGGTGCTCAACTATTCACGCGAAGGGCGGCCGATCTGAATCGAGCTCAAGGTTGCCCCCCTGGCCGACGCACAGGGGACACACACCCATTGGGTTTCGGTCCAGCGGGACGTCTCTGACCGCAAGGCCGGTGAGCTGATGCTCCTGGAACAGGCGGGGAGCGACCCGCTCACCGGCCTGCCCAATCGCCGCGGCCTGATGGAGCAACTGGAGCGCGCCCTGGCCCGCCAGCCCCATCGCATTGCCCTGATCTTCTGCGATCTCGACCGTTTCAAGGAGGTGAACGACCGCTATGGCCATGCGGTGGGGGACAGCTTGTTGCAGGAGGTTGCTCGGCGGCTGCGGGGAGTTCTGCGCCAACAGGACACCATCGCCCAGTTGGGGGGTGATGAGTTCGTGGTGTTGATCGATGACCTCACCCACCGGGACGAAGCCCTGCGCAGGGCCCAGCGGCTGCGCGGCTGTCTTGCCGAACCGTGGCAGCACGGGGGGCTTGATATCTACCTCACGATGAGCATGGGGGTGGCGTTCAGCAGCAGCGCTGAACCAGGCGCCAACCCGGGCCTGAATGCCGAAGAGCTGATGCGGCGAGCCGATCTCACGATGTACGACGTGAAGAGCAGCGGTCGGGACGGGATCGCCGCTTACAGCCTGTCGGCCGATCTGCGCATGCAGAGGGATGTGGACGTCCGCCAGCACCTGGAACAGGCCCTGCGCCACAACCGACTGGTGTTGCATGGCCAGCCCCTGGTGGACCTGGCCAGCGGAGCCGTTCTCGGTGCGGAGGGCCTCGTCCGCCTGCGGACCCCGACCACCAGCCTGATGGAGCCCGATCACTTCATCTCAGTGGCCGAGCGCTCAGGCCTGATCGTGCCCTTGGGGGGCTGGGTGATCGCGGAGGCGTTGCGCACCCTCTGCCGTTGGCAGGCAGCTGGCCTGGCCTGGCGTCTGGCCATCAACATCAGCCCCCAGCAGCTCGAGCAGGAGCAGCTGGCCGAGGACCTGATCCGGTTGCAGGACGAGACCGGCGTGGATCTCAGTGCCCTCACGGTGGAGATCACGGAAACCGTGCTGCTCAAGGCCCACGCCACCGCGCACCACAATCTGATCCGCCTGGAGCAGGTGGGCGTGACCATCGCCCTCGATGACTTCGGCACGGGCTATTCCAGCCTGGCCTGGCTGAGCAGACTGCCGATCCAGCAGGTGAAGTTCGACCGCTCGATCATGGCCCGCGTGGTTGATGACCAGCGCACCACCATCCTGGTGCGGGGCTTCGTGCGGGTGTTTCAGGACCTCGGCCTGGGGGTGGTGGCCGAGGGCATCGAAACCGTGGCGCAGCATGAGGCCCTTCTGGCCATGGGCTGCTCGGTGGGCCAGGGCCTTTTTGTTCGGCAGGCCCACGCCCCTGGGCCAGGGTCGATGGGCCCTGGAAGCCAACGGGCAGCCATGACCTGTGGGATTGGGGATTCCAGGGCCGGCGCCCGCCCGTGACAGCGGGATCTGCCTAATCTTCATGCTGAGCTGAAGGCTGAACGCCCAGGCAATGACCCCCGTCGACTGGCTCTGGCTGCTGCACCCAGCCCTGGCCGTAGCCCTGGTGTACCCCCTGCTCGGTGCCGCCCTGCAACTGGCCCTGCAGACACGCCGCCGCCGGCTCAACCAGGCCAAGGCGCCGGTGAGCTCGGGCACGGAACACACGGCCCTGGGGCGCTGGCTCACGGCGGCGGTGGTGACGATCCAGCTGATCGCCTACGCGGTGGTGATCCTTACCAAGCAACCCAGCCAGCTCGATCCCGGGCGCTCCGGCCTGCTGCTGCTCGTGCTGGCCGGCAGTGTGCTGGCCTTGGCGGCCCTCTGGCGGGTGCGGCAGCCGCTCTACCGGGCCAGCTTCGCCCTGCTCAGCTGGATCGGCGTGATCGGTCTGGGGATGCAGCCGGAGGTGTGGCGCCTGAGCGACAACCCGCTGGATCCGGCCTTCTGGCAATCGCACTTCTGGGGCGGGATGGGGCTCACCGGCCTGCTGCTCTTTTCCCTGGCCGCCCAGCCTGAAATTCAGCGCCAGCTGCGCTGGCGGCGGCTGCACCTCAGCGCCAACGCCCT
>JBIIND010000362.1:0-2616 GCA_044337665.1 Cyanobium sp. | reverse complement strand
GCGAGTGTGCGCAGCCGCTCAGCCAGGCGGTGATCGATGGGGCCCCCTCTTGCTCAGCAAATCCCATCCTCCTGGTGCCACCCGCGCGCGGTCTCGGCCCCTCAGCGGGGCCGGTTTGGCGACGTTGCCGCTGCATTTGCTTCCGCTCTTGCGCCGTCCTTCGCGCGACCAGGGCCCTGCAGCGTGCCCCCTACGGCATCCTGAGGCAATTCACCCACTCTCCTGATGGAGGCCGCGGGCATCGGCTCGCCTGCGCTACGCCTTTCCCCTTCTCGCACCCCGTCCTGCCCCGATGCCCGCCCTCGCCGACCTCGTCAACGACCTGATCGCCCTGATCCCGGAGGACGGCCGCCGGATCACGAATGACGAGATCCGCACCGCCCTGGAGCGCGAGGCGGGGGAACCGATCAGCGATGAGCAGCTGAGGGAGATCAAGAACCAGGTGGTGGCGCTGGGTGCCGCCGAGGGTGGAAGAGGCCCCGGCGGAGGTCTGCGGGCACCTGGGATCGACCCGCCTCCACGGGCTGCGGCTCCAGCCGCCGGATCTCGCACACGCCGCAGCGGCAACGGTGCCAGCGCCGCTGCTCCCCAGGCCGCCATCGCCCCTGGCACCACAGCGGCCTCGGTGCTCACCGGCGAATTGCGCAACCAGATCGATCGGATCTGGGATGCCTTCTGGAGCGGCGGCATCGCCAACCCGTTGGAGGTGCTGGAGCAGCTCACCTACCTGCTGTTCATCCGGCGGCTGGATGAGCTGGAAACCCTGGAGGAGCGCCGCAGTCAGCGCTCCGGCCAGCCGATGCGTCGCCGCATCTTCCCGGAGGGGGCAGACGAACAGGGCCGCCCCTGGAGTGAGCTGCGCTGGAGCCGCTTCAAGCAACTGGGGGAAGCCGCCGCGATGTTCAAGGTGTTGGGCGAGCGGGTGTTCCCCTTCCTGCGGGAGCTGGGCGGTGAGGAATCGGCCTACGCCACCCACATGCGTGATGCCCGTTTCACCATCCCCACCCCGGGGCTGCTCACCAAGGTAGTGGAAGCGCTCGATGCGGTGCCGATGGAGGACCGCGACACCAAAGGCGACATCTACGAATACATGCTCGGCAAGCTGGCCACCGCCGGCACCAACGGCCAGTTCCGCACACCGCGCCACATCATCGAGCTGATGGTGGCAATGACCGAGCCCACCCCGCGCGATGTGATGGTGGATCCGGCCTGCGGTACCTGCGGCTTCCCAGTGGCCGTGGGCGAATACCTGCGCGAGCACCACCCCGAGGTGCTCAGCGATCCGAAGCTGCGTGAGCACTTCAACCATGGTCTGTTCCATGGCTTTGATTTCGACACCACGATGCTGCGCATCGGCGTGATGAACATGCTGCTGCACGGGGTGGGGAACCCCGATGTGAGCTACCGCGATTCGCTCTCCGAAGACGGCGCTGTGGAACAAGACAAATACACGCTGATCCTCGCCAATCCACCCTTTGCTGGATCCCTGGATACCGAGAGCACCAGCGGCAAGCTGCAGCGGGTGGTGAAGACCAAGAAAACCGAGCTGCTGTTCATGGCGCTGTTCCTGCAGCTGCTCAAACCCGGCGGCCGGGCGGCGGTGATCGTGCCCGATGGCGTGCTCTTCGGCTCCAGCAAGGCGCATAAGGAACTGCGCCGCACGCTTGTGGAAGATCATTTCCTGGAGGGCGTGGTGTCGCTGCCGAGCGGCGTGTTTCGCCCCTATGCCGGCGTGAGCACCGCAATCCTGTTCTTCACCAAAACCGGCCGGGGCGGCACCGATCAGGTGTGGTTTTATGACATGACCGCCGACGGCTGGAGCCTCGATGACAAGCGCAATCCGCTGTTGCCGCTGGAGAAACTCGGGCCCGCTCCCAAGGAAGCCCTTACCCAAGGCGAGCACGACAAGAACAACTTGCCCGACTGCCTGGCCCGCTGGCGGCAGCGCAAGGATGCCGAGCGCGAGCGGGAACGCACCGCCCAGAGCTTCTGCGTGCCCAAGGCCGAAATCGCCGAGCAGGGCTACGACCTCAGCCTCAATCGCTACAAGGAGCTGGTGCACGAGGAGGTGGAGCACCGCCCACCGCTGGAGATCCTGGCCGAACTGCGGGCGATCGAGCAGGAGATCCTGCAGGGGATCGAGGAGCTGGAGGGGATGCTGCGATGAAATGGCAAACAACACCCCTTGGTGAAGTTGCATCCTTGGAGAGAAGATCACTTCTGCCAGAAGAGATTGAATCTGGAACTAACTATCTGGGTCTTGAGCACATTGAGAGTGGCGGCCGGATACTCGCATACCAGAAAGTCGAACCAGGAGAGCTGCAGAGCAATAAGTTCATCTTTGATACTGGCACGCTTCTGTACGGAAAGCTCAGGCCTTATCTAGCCAAGGTCTGCATTCCGGATCGCGAAGGCTGCTGCAGCACTGACATTCTTCCAATCAGGCCCAGCGAGAAGCTTGATATCGGGTATCTCAAGCATCTTCTGCTTTGCAAGCCCTATTTAGGGCTTGCTGAATTTCGTTTCCGGCCTTTGGGGCGCGCCAATGGCCACGATCGCAGCATGCACCGCCAACAGGGCGTGATCTCAGTTTTACTCCTAGAAGCTGTCTAGGCA
>JBIIND010000361.1:0-2622 GCA_044337665.1 Cyanobium sp. | reverse complement strand
TGTCCGGGGGGCAGAAGCAGCGGGTGGCGATCGCCCGGGCGCTGGCGGGGGCGCCGCGGCTGCTGCTGGCGGATGAACCCACCGCGGCGCTCGACAAGGACTCGGGCCGGGAGGTGGTGACCCTGTTCCAGGAGCTGGCGCAGCGGGAGGGTTCGGCGATCGTGATGGTCACCCACGACAACAAGGTGCTCGACACCGCCGACCGGATCGCCAATCTGGAGGGGGGCCGGCTCGTGGATGTGAGCGGCCGTCCCTGCGGCTGAGCCCACGCCTGCCGAGGGACCCGAGGCCCTGGGACACGCCGGTAAATTTGTAGCATAATGAACATAAGTCACCCGGTTACAATGCGTTTTTGGCATTTTTTGACCGCCAAGGCAGCGAAACCGTGACAGGTTTGGTCAATATTCACTCACCTCCTCCGAGCGGCCCTCGGTTTGCCCTTCCGGGTTCTCCCACCTCCCCCTGGCTGACCCCCCAAACCGAAGGCAGCGATGCTGAGCGTTCCCACCCCTCCTGAAGCCGTCATCGTCGGCGGCGGAATCGCCGGCCTGGCGAGCGCCATCTCCCTCTCGCTGGGCGGCTGGCGATGCACGGTGATCGAACCGCGTCTGCTGCGCAGCCGCTCGGGCCACGGCCTGCTCCTGCCCTCCTCCAGCCGGGGGGCCATGGACCGGCTGGGGGTGGCGGGGCTGGAGCGGGCCAGCGCGCCGATCGAGGCGTTCGAGCTGTTCGGCAGGAACGGAGCGCCGCAGAAGCACTTCCCCATCCCGGGCTCGCTCGGGCTGCTCCGCCGGGATCTGATGGCCCTGCTGCAGGACGCCCTGCCGTGCTCCGTGAAGCTGGTGACGGGACGCTGCGTCGGCCTCGAGTGGGATGGAGAGCGGGCGTTTCGGGTGGTGGGGGAGGATCGGCGCCGCTGGCGGGCCGAATTGATCGTGGCGGCCGATGGGGTGGGTTCCCCGTGCCGCCAGTCCCTGTTTCCCGGGGCACGGTTGACGCAGGAGCTGGTCACCGAACTGGTTCTTTCGGTGGCCGACGCTCCGCTGACGAAGCAGCTGGCGGGCCGCTGCCGCAAATTTCAGGACACGGAGTCCGGCCTGGCCCTGGGGCTGCTTCCCTGCCGTGCGGGACGGCTGGTGGTCTACGCCCAGTTCGCCACGGCCCGCCATCCCGCCCCCTCCCCGGGGGAGTACGAGCCGTTCCTGCGGCGTAATTTCGGGGGCTGGAATCCGCTGCTCGACCAGCTGCTGGAGGATTTCGCCCCCATCAGCGCCCACCTGTGGCACACCACCGACCTCGATCCGCTGCACCACCTGCACCGGGGCAATGTGGTGCTGCTGGGGGACAGCGCCCACCCGATGCTGCCGTTCACCAGCCAGGGATCCTCGGCGGCGCTGGAGGATGCCCTTTGCCTGGCCGAGGCTCTGCGCGGTACGGACGGCCGGGATCCGGAGGCGCTCCGCGGGGCCCTGGCGCGCTATAGCGAAACGCGCCGCCCGGAACTGGTGCCGCTGCTGGAGGAGGGCCGGGCGCTGCGGAGCCTCTTCCTTGATCCGGGCGCGGCCGCGATGCCGATGGCCCCGCTGGCGGGGTTCCTGAGCCAGCCGCTGCAGCTGCAACTGCGGGAGAGATGACCGCGCCGGATCCCTTCGCCGACGATCAGGTGCCCCTGGCGGCCCTGCGGCGCCAGGCCTTCAACCTGCGCTGGGCCACCCTGCCGGAGGATGTAATTCCCCTGACGGCGGCGGACCCCGACTTCCCGGTGGCGCCGGTGGTGCGCGAGGCGATCGCCCGCCAGGCGGCTGAGGGCCTGTTCTGTTACGGGCCAGCGGAAGGTCTGCCCAGCTTCCGGGAGGCCTGCGCCCGCCTCAGCACGGAGCGGCGGGCCTGCCCCGCCGGGCCGGAGCGGATCCTGGCGGTGGACCACGTGTGCCGCCTGCTGCTGCGGCCGGGCGATGAGGCGATCGTGTTCGATCCGGTGGATTTCCTGTTCCAGGCGGCGGTGGAGGCGGCCGGGGGCACGGTGCGGCGCCTGCCGGTGGATCCCCTGGGCGGCGCCCTGGCGCTGGATCAGCTGGCGGAGCTGCTCACCCCCCGCACCCGCCTGCTGGGGGTGTGCAACCCGCTCAACCCGGTGGGCCGGGTGCTGCGGACCGAGGAGCTCGCCGCCCTGGCCGCCTTCGCCGTGCGCCACAACCTGCAGATCCTCAACGACGAGGTGTGGTCGGACATTGTCTTTCCACCGGCCCGGTTCATCAGCCTGGGGTCCGTGGATCCGGAGGTGGCCGCACGCTGCTGGACAGTGCATGGGTTTTCCAAGAACTACGGCCTGGCGGGCCTGCGGGTGGGCTGCGTGGTGGCCCCCGACGCCGCTGGCTGCGAGGCCCTGCTGTGGGCCAGCCGGGCGGACACCACCATGAGCGGCGTCGCCACCCTCTCCCAGATCGCCGCCGTGGCCGCCCTGGAGGGCGCGGGGAACTGGCTGGCGGCCTGGCTGGCCCACCTGCAACGCCAGCGCGACCGGGCCGTGGCCGAACTGGCCACCATGCCCGGCGTGGCGGTGCGCCCGCCCGAGGGCACCTACGTGCTCTTCCCGCGGGTGGACCACCACGGCCTCAGCCC
>JBIIND010000360.1:0-2632 GCA_044337665.1 Cyanobium sp. | reverse complement strand
GGTGTTGGGAAATCGAGCGCTGCGTCGCCCGCTCCGGCATCCCCGCTGGATCCCCTGGAGCTGAGGTCGGCGCAGGAATCCACGGAGGAGTTGGCGGACGGGCGGATGGGCAAGGAACGGGGAGGCACGGCGACGCAGGAATCTAGCCGTGGGACTTCGGCCCCGGCCCGCGGGCAGCATGGCGCCAGCGCCCTGGTTCCGATGACCGTCGCCCTGCCCTCCCTCCCGGCCGGTGAGGCCGCCGATCGCGTCGCGGCGGCCCTGGTGCGCAACGCCCCCCTGGCGGCGGCCCGCACCGCCGCCGTGCGGCCCCGGTTGGAGCGGGTGCTGGCGGCCTTCGCCGCCGAGCGGGTGGGGGTGCACCACTTCGCCTCGGTGAGCGGCTACGGCCACGGTGACCTGGGCCGCGAGGTCCTCGACCGGGTCTTCGCCCGGGTGCTCGGGGCCGAGGCGGCGGCCGTGCGCCTCCAGTTCGTGAGCGGCACCCACGCGATCACCGCCGCCCTGTTCGGCGTGCTCCGCCCCGGCGACCGGATGCTGGCCCTCACCGGCCGCCCCTACGACACCCTGGAGGAGGTGATCGGCCTGCGGGGCTCCGGCCAGGGTTCCCTGGCCGACTTCGGCGTGCGCTACGACGAGCTGCCCCTCACCGCCGACGGCCAGGTGGATGGGTCGCGGCTGGAGGAGGCCCTGGCGATCCCGACGCGGCTGGTGCTGATCCAGCGCAGCTGCGGCTACAGCTGGCGGCCGTCCCTGCCGGTGGCCACGATCGGCCGGCTGGCGGAGCGGGTGAAGGCGTTGCGGCCGGGCTGTGTGGTGTTCGTGGACAACTGCTACGGCGAACTGGTGGAGGAGCTGGAGCCCACCGCCGTGGGCGCCGACCTGATCGCCGGGTCGCTGATCAAGAATCTGGGGGGCACCATCACCCCCACCGGCGGCTACGTGGCCGGCGCCGCCGAGCTGGTGGAGCGGGCGTGCTGCCGGCTTACGGCGCCGGGCATCGGCGCGGAGGGCGGCACCAGCTTCGATCTCAACCGGCTGCTCTTCCAGGGGCTGTTCCTGGCCCCCCAGATGGTGGCCGAGGCCCTGATCGGCGCCGAGCTGATCGCCCGGGTGTTCAGCGATCTGGGCTATGCCGTCAACCCCCTGCCCGGCGGCCACCGCAGCGACGTGATCCAGGCCGTGCGGCTCGGTTCGTCGGAGCTGCTGAAGTCCGCCTGCCGCGCCTTCCAGGCCGCCTCGCCGATCGGCTCCTACCTCGATCCGGTGCCGGCGCCGATGCCGGGCTACGCCAGTGAGCTGGTGATGGCGGGCGGCACCTTCATCGATGGCAGCACCAGCGAGTTCTCCGCCGATGGCCCGCTGCGGTCGCCCTGGGTGCTCTACGCCCAGGGCGGCACCCACCACCAGCACGTGGCCATCGCCCTGGAGCGGGCCCTCACCGCCCTGCCCGCCGCCGCCTGAGCCATGGCGCGGCCGTTCCGACACAATGTGGGCGCCCCGCACCCCTCCGCCGGCGATGCCGCTCACCTTCCCCGACGACTGTCGCTACGCCGACAGCCATGAGTACGCCCGCAGCGAGGGCGATCTGGTGCGCGTGGGCATCAGCGCCTACGCGGTCGACCAGCTCGGCGACATCGTCTTCGTCGACCTGCCGTCGGTGGGTTCCCCCGTCGCCCAGGGCAGCGGCTTCGGCTCGGTGGAGTCGGTGAAGGCGGTGGAGGATCTGGTGGCGCCGCTCAGCGGCGTGGTGGAGGCCCGCAACGAGGCGGTGCTCTCCAGCCCGGAGGAACTGCAGAACGATCCCTACGGAGAGGGCTGGCTGTTGCTCGTGCGCCCGGCCGATCCCGCCGATCTGGAGAGCCTGATGGACGCCGAGACCTACCGGGGCAAGGTGGCGGGGGCCTGAGGGGCCACTGTCCGGGCCGGGTGAGTCCCGGCTCGGGAACCCCTGGATTTTTGTAACATCTGCCGACCATAAGCATTCTTGCCATGTCGGCTCCGTTCCTGGTCCGCCACCTCGGTCCCAGTGAGCGGGACCAGGAGCAGATGCTGGCCGAACTGGGCTTGAGGTCCCTGGAGGACCTGTCGGCCTCCGTGGTGCCCGCCGATATCCTGCTGCCGCCCGCCGCCGCCGCCGAGGGGCTGCCCCTGCCCTGCGGCGAGGCGGAAGCCCTGGCGGAGCTGGCGGAGATCGCGGCCACCAACCAGCCCCGCCGCAGCCTGATCGGTCTGGGCTACTACGGCACCGCCACCCCCGCCCTGATCCAGCGCCACGTTCTTGAGAACCCCTGCTGGTACACCGCCTACACCCCGTACCAGGCGGAGATTGCCCAGGGCCGCCTGGAGGCACTGCTCAACTACCAAACCTTGGTCAGCGAGCTGACCGGCCTGCCGATCGCCAACGCCTCCCTGCTGGATGAGGGCACGGCCGCGGCTGAAGCCATGGCCCTGGCGCTGGGGGTGAGTCGCCGCGCCGACGCCCGCCGCTTCCTTGTCGACCGGGCTGTGTTCCCCCAGACCCTCGAGGTGCTCCACACCCGCGCCGAGCCCCTGGGCATCCTGCTGGAGCCCTTTGATGCCGAGGCACTGGCCGCTGAGCTCGCCGCCGGGGCGGCCGCCGAGCCGGACC
>JBIIND010000358.1:0-2652 GCA_044337665.1 Cyanobium sp. | reverse complement strand
GGCCTCAGGTCCGCACTTCAGGCCCCCGGGGGCCAGCCGTGAGCGGGCCGGAGCTGCTGACTTCCCTTCCCCTCGCAGCATTGTGATGGCCTAGTCTGCGGCCGCCTATCTTGGCTTCTGGACCTGGCTTCCTGGCCCCCAGGTCTGTTGGCACCCACCATTGCCGCCGGGAAGTCAGGGTCTGTCCGTTGATGATTCAAGGATGAACACGATCGAAATTTATACTTGGCGTGCGTGCCCTTTCTGCATCCGCGCCAAAAACCTGCTTGATCGCAAGGGTGTCTCCTACACCGAATATGCGATCGATGGCGATGAGAAAGCCCGGGATGCGATGGCTGCCCGCGGCAGCGATGGCCGCCGCTCCGTCCCCCAGATCTTCATCAATGATCGTCACATCGGTGGCTGCGACGACCTGCATGCCCTCGACCGCACTGGCAAACTCGACGCCCTGTTGCAGGGTTGAGATTCGCCCTTGGGGGCGGTGAAGCGATCAGGACCGCGGCCCGGCACTCACCAGCAGTTCGTCGTTTCCTTCCCGCACCATCATCCCGGCCTGCCGGTAGTGGCTGAGGGCCTTGGTCACGGTGACCCGGGTCATGCCGGCAATTTCCGCCAGATGGCGATGGGTGAGATTCATCTCCTGGAAGGACAGGCTGACACCGCGGCGGCTCACCCGTCCGAAGCGCTCCCCAAGCCAGAGCAGAAGTTGGAACAGCCGCGATTCCACAGGACGGATGCGGCTGAGCAGGAGCAGGGAGGAGGCTTGCCCCACCTGGTCAATCAGGAATCGCCGTTCGTCTTGCAACGTGGCTTTACTTTCCACCACCTGAACCGCAGAAAGGGTAACCAGTTCGATCGGCTCCAGCCCGATGAGGGAGGGGATCACCAGCTCGCCCGGACCCCAGATCCCCAGCGTGATCGTCTCCGCCTGTTCGCTCCAGTTGGTCATGCGCAGATAGCCATCCTCAAGGCGCCAGCTGAGGTGGCAGGGGAGGGATTGGCCGCTTCCCAGAGTGAAGCGAAGGGGGGAATCCGACATGACCCGTGGCATGGCTGATGACCAGATAAACGGAGTTGAACCAGTGCGATTCCCAGAGAAGACATCCGGAATCGCCCGGGAATCTGATGGGAAATCGGCCCAAAATCAGGGGCGATTCCACGGAATGTGCGCCATACCGTAGGCAGGGAACTGCTCGCCTGGGTGGGGACGCGGGCAGGATCTCCGATGGCCTCAATAAGGGGGGCTGATCTACAGCGCACCCGGCCTGGTTGCCGTCCACACAAGGGTGGGTGCCGAAATGACGCGCGCGTCCTTGGGGCGATCGAGTAGATGGGTCAGTTCCTGGAGACCCCGGCTCGCTGGCTCACGCGGCGGGCCTTTCCCAGGTTTCCCACCCTGTCATCGCCAGGCGTCAAAGCCGGCGAAGCTGCGGGTCCAGGGCCACCAGCGCGTGAGGGTGAACCAGAGAATCAGCCGCTTCTGGCGGGAGCTCCGGAAAGCCGGCACCTCAATGAATCGGCCGGTAAATACCCGCAAAGCTCCACGCAGAACAGCTCGGCTGCGTATGGCCAGAAAGCGAATCAGACTGCCTTTGGCATAAAGCGGCATGAACGCCAAGCGATCCAGGAGGATGTCTCCTTGGTGCCAGCCGCGCGCCATGTGGAGATTGTGGTCAGGGTTGGGAATGCCCCCATGGTCGCCTAACTGCTTGAAGGGTATGTAGGTGGGGACGTTCATCAACCCGCGGAGGTGATGGCAGAAATATGTGTCCCAGAGCAGGATCTCCGATCGGTAATCTGTCATTTCCTTGGCGGCAAATTGCGCCAGCGCTGAGGCCGCTTTCGGCATGATCAGCAGGGCGACCGCCGTTGAGGAACTGCCGATCGCGTAGCCCCGTTGATCAAAGCCGTAGATCACTGGCCCACCGGCGTAAAGCCAGCCGATGGCGACCGGGGAAATGTCCGGGTCGAAAGGAGATTCGGCCTCGGCAAAACTACGAACTGGAACGAAATCTGCTTCCACCACAATGCCCGCCCTGCCGCTGTCGGCGATGGCCTGCCAGGCGTCTTGATGGTTGAGCAGGCAGCGCACCTGGGAGGGCAGACCCTGTTCTTCCGCTGTGTATGCCCGTCGAAAAACGCGGACAGCAAAACCCCGATTCTGGAAAAAGCTTTCTAGCTTGCGCGTATCTTCTTTGTGGGCAATAATATAGACGTCACGACTGATGTCTTTGATCTTCTTAAGCGGTTTTCCGTCTGATTTGGTCAGGGGAGCGATCATTGCGTCAGCAGGGCATTCGGGGGGTGTGTTTCAGGTGTCCATCCGGGGGACTCCCCTTGGCACAGGCGCTCCGATTCGCAGAAACTGTCAGGTCAGCTCGCGACTTTACCGCGTGCTTCACGCTCGCCCGGCCATGCCCTGACGCAAGCCTGGCGATCTGGAGCCGGTCGGTGGAGTCGTTGGCGCCGACGCCTAGCATCAGCTTCCCCGTCGCCGGCAAGGGCCGCCATGGCCAGTCAGTGGGCCAACTTCCTGCGCAACCTCGGCGAGTGGCAGGGCAGCTTCGCCTCCCTCACCCCGGAGGGGAAGGTGCGGGAGTGCACCGCCTCGATCCTGAGCCTGGAGGAGGAGAAGGGGGAGCGGCTCGTGCA
>JBIIND010000357.1:0-2653 GCA_044337665.1 Cyanobium sp. | reverse complement strand
CATTGTGTCCGGGTAAGCTTTGCCTGTCAGTCACGGCCAATTCCCAGCCGTCAGGGACGTCTGCGCACCGCCCCCTGCCCCAGTCCCGCGGTGCCACGCGGTCTGGGGCAGGCAGGCATAATGCAGGTGGTTGGCAAGAATCTTCATGAAGGAAATCAATCCGCTTACGCTGCTGTTGCGCACTGTCGCCCGCCTTGCCGCCGTCTCCGGCGTAGCCGCCCTGCTGGTGTGGATCACCTGGGTGATGCTCGATGTGAAGAACATGCAATCGGGCTTCACCCTGCCCTGAACCGATGCGGGGCTGTGAGCGGCATCACAGGTTGGCGTGACCGGGGTCAGGGCCGCTGGCCCGCATCGGGGAAAGCATGAGGGCATTCGCTCTTTTCCCCATGGGCTTCCAGACTGGCAATGCCACCGACAACTTCTTCTTCAGCACGCTCGATCCCTCGGATACGATCAATGGCCTGGGCGGGAATGACACCGTTTCCTACGATTCACCCAGCGCCGCCGATGGTCCCGTGCGGGTAGACCTGGCGATCGCCGCGGCTCAGAACACCTCCGGTTCGCGCTGGGATCAGCTGATCTCGATTGAAAACCTGATCGGCAGTCGCTTCTCCGACACCCTCTTCGGCAATGCCGAGGCCAACGTGATCGATGGCGGCAGCGGCCTTGGCGATGACCGACTCGATGGCCGGGGGGGAGTGGACACCGCCTCCTACGCCAGTGCCAGCGCCGGTGTGACGGTGTCCCTGGCCTTGGCCGGACCCCAGAACACGGTCGGCGCTGGCATCGACTCCCTGGCGAACTTCGAGAATCTCCGCGGCAGCAGCTTCTCCGACACCCTCAGCGGCAATAACGCCAACAACAGGATCGAGGGCGGCAAGGGTGCGGATGTGCTCACCGGATCCCTCGGGGCCGATTGGCTCGCCGGTGGTTCCGGAGCCGATCGTTTCCGCTATCTTGCGGTGGCTGAATCACCGAATTCCCCGAATCTCTGCGACCGAATCCTCGATTTCAACCCCGCGGAGCCCAATGAGCGCATTGATGTGTCCGCCATCGACGCCAATTCCTTTCTGGCGGGAAATCAGGCCTTCGTCTGGAAGGGGCTGATCGCCAACCCCCTGGCGCTCGCGGTTGGGGAGCTGGGCTATACCAGCGGCGGTGGCATTTCCGTTGTGTATGGGCGCAGCACCGCCTCCGTTGATTTCAGCCTGCGGCTCGATGGTGTCAGCGCTCTGGCTGCCGGCCATTTCATACTTTGATGAGGTTGATTGGCCATGCTTCCCCCCCTCCCCCTGACACTCGGGTCCAGCCCGCCGCCGCCGGCCCTGGTGGCCCAGGCCGCCCGCGGCTCCTCCGACCGGAGCCGTCGCTTTCCCCTGCGCCGGGAGGGCGGTGGTACCCGCGGGGCCTGCGCCGCCCGGCTCCTGGCCCATCTCGTCCCGCCGGACGGGTTGCTGGATCCCGGGCCGGATCCGATCCTCGGGCTGATCGAAGGCGCCAGCCAGGAGCCGGTTCCCCTGGTGTTGCGCTGGTCGGGTGGTGAGCGGATCGAGCCGGCGCGGCGCGGCGCCTCGCTGCGGCTGCTGCTCCTGGGCGCGCCGCCCGCCCCCGGCCTGTGGGAGAGCTTCCCGGCCTGTGAGGGCAGCACCGAGCCCCAGGCCCCGCCGGCCCGCAGCCTGCTCGGGCCCCTCCCCGACGCCGCCGCCGTCCGGGCCGCGCGGGATTCCCTGCGCGCCCTCTGGCGACGCTGCGGCGAGCGGATCGCCACCGCCGAGCTGCTCGCCACCTGGGACTATGCCCACCTGGCCGGGCAGTTGCCGCCCACCCTGCCGGTGGTCTGCGCCACCCGCCCCCCGTCCGGTGTCTGAGCCCCATCCGGCCGGCCAGGAGGGCCCCTGGCCCCGGGCCGCCGCCGACCCCGATCTGTTCCTGCTGGAGGGGGAGGTGGCCCTGATCGCCGAGGCGCTGGACGAGGGGGGCGGCATCCTGGGGCGCCGCACCCTCGGCACCTGGGCCGGTCCGGCCCGCCTGCCCGCGCTGGAGGGGGGTGACCGCCAGCGCCTGCGGCTGAAGGTGGTGCGGGCGGCGACCCTGTGGAGACCCCCCGCCGGCACCGATCCCCCCGCCGAACTCGCCGCCCTGCCCCCCGCGGCGCCGCCCCCGCCCCCGCCGGCCGCCGCGCCGGCCCCCGGGCTCGGCGAGGCGGGGGCGCCGCCGGATCCGGTGCCCACCCTGGTGGCGTGGTTGTGCGAGCGCTGCGGCACCACGGCCCGCCCCCTGCGCGAGACGCCGCCCGATCCGTATGCCCGCCTGCGGGCGCTGCTGGAGGCGGCGGATCTGATCGTGCGGTCGGTGCAGCTGGAGCGCGGCGACCTGGGGCGAGACTGCGGCGATCTGGTGCTGCTCGGTGACGACGGCCCGCGGCTGCTGCTCTCCCAGCCCCGCGGTTACGCCCTGCGCGATCCCCGCCAGCCCCGCCGCCCCCCCCAGCGCCTCGGCGTTGCCGAAACCGCCCGCTGGTCCTTCCCCCTGCACGCCCTGTCGGTGCAGGCCGCCCTGCCGCGGCACGCCAGTTCCGCCCCGGATCTGGTGCGCTTCAGCTACGGCCCCGCCACCCATCCGGCTGCGGTGCTGATCGCGGCCACGGCCC
>JBIIND010000356.1:0-2654 GCA_044337665.1 Cyanobium sp. | reverse complement strand
CCAGGCCCAGACCGCCCTGGATCTCACCCTGGCCGAGCTGCAGACCCACGACCTTGACGTGGAGGCGATGGCGTCGCTCTACCGACGGGCCCAGGCCTATGCCGACCGCTGTGAGGCCCTCCTGGGCCAGGTGGAACAGGAGGTGATGCAATGGGATCCGGAGATCCCCGACCAGCGCCCCCAGACCTTCCAGCCATGAGCGACACGCCCTCCAGCAGCGCGGACCAGGCCTCCCCCGCCGATGGGAAAGGCCGCCTGGGAGCCTTGGCCTGGCTTTATCTGGCCCTGGCGGTCGCTGGCGGGGTGCTGCCCTGGCTGGCCAATCTCGCCTTCCTGCGCGAGCACGGCCCCAGCTTTGACGTGGGTCTGTTTGTGGGATTGGCGAATGCAAACCCAGCAGCCCAATCCCTCTCCCGCGATCTGGCGGTGGGGGCGACAGCCGTGACGATCTGGATGATCAGCGAGAGCCGGAGGTTGCGGATGCGTGGCCTCCCCTGGGTGCTGCTGAGCTGCGTGACGATTGCGTTCGCCTTCGGTGCCCCCCTCTTCCTGCATCTGCGGGAACGACGGCTGCGGGAGCTGGAGGCGACGGGCGAATCCAGAAGCGGATAAACCCACGGCCGGCTGGGGAGCGGTGGTTCCTGCCGGTGCGGATCAGCCTGGGCGGGACGAATCGCCGGGCTTGGACTCCACATCGACGGCTTCAACGTTGATGGTGACGTTGCGGGGATCGATCTCCGGCGCGGAGTTGACCCATCCCCAGGCCGAGCCGGGTGCATCGCTGCCGCCAGTCTCGCCTTCCCCATTCTGACCGGTGTCGAACAGGGTGCCGCAGGCCGGACAGACGGGCTGACCCAGGCTCGTGGCACCGCAGCTGGAGCAGGTGCGCAGGCGCCGCTTCAGGATCTGCCAGCCGACGACGGCAACCCCACCCGCCAGGAGCGGGAGCAGCAAGATCGTGAGGGTGAGGCCCCCGAGCAGGTCGAGCAGGAAACGACCGGCTGGACCGGGCAACAACAGCAGCAGGGCGAGCAGCAGCCAGAACCAGGGGATGGGGCGCGCCATCAGCGCTGGAAGCGGCTGTCGTTCTCCATCCATCTCTCCAGGGCCGCCATGGCTTCGATGCCCAGCCAGGCGAGCAGCAGGGTCGCCACCAGCCACGCGACCACCACCACGCCGCCAATCAGCACAGGGGCCAGGAGGAGCACGGAAACACTCACCAAAACGAAAGCCCCGACCATGGCGCAGGAGACAGTGAGCCAACCTGGAACGCTGCGGGGTAGATGGGTGAGCTTGGCCAAGGCAGACGGGGAGAACTCATTGCCATTTTGACTCCCGGATCGGGACGGGTCAGGGGGGGGAGAGTGTGGATCGCCCTCCCTTCGCGGGGCGGGAGAGCACAACGCTCAGGCACTGGCCGTAGTACAGGATCACGCCAACTAGCCAGACCCACAGGGTAAGGACCAGCACCCCGCCCACCACGCCATAGGCCTGAAAGCGCTGCCCCAACGCCACCAGAGAGCGACCCAGCAGCAGATTGAGCAGGGTGACGGAGAGGCTGAGGAGCAACGCTGCCGGAATCAGCGGCCGCCAGGGGATGCGGCGTGAGGGCAGAAACCACAGGAGGAGGAAACTGGCCCCGAAGATCAGGAGAAAGGAAAGGGTGAGGTCGACCCCTGCGGATACCGAGCCAATGCCCTGCAGGGATCGGGGCAAACTGCCCATCAGCCAGAGGCGTAGATGACGTGAGCCAAAGAAGCGCAGGTGACTGATCAGTTGATCCATGCCGATCACCAGCACCAGCAGGAGCAGCATGGCGAGGCTTTTGAGCCGCAGCACAAGAAAGCGCCGCAACACAAGAGGCCAGGGAAGATTCTCCAGACCCAAGGGGCGATTCCACCAGAGCCGATCGGCTCCGCGTTGCAAGGTGAGATAGATGTTGCTTGCGCTCAGGCCAAGCAGGAGCAGTCCCAACAGTCCGGCGCCAGAACCCTGATTGGTGAACCGCTCCAGGGTGGCATCGAAAAGAACAACGCCAGGGGCGGGCAAAACCTTGGCCACAAGATCGAGCAACCGCTGCAGCAGTTCACGGTCATTGCCCAGAACCCGTGAGGCGATGGCCAGGGCAATGAGCAGGGCCGGGAAGAAGGACTGGAGGGTGTGATAAGCAAAGGCGGCGCTCAGATCGATGCAGTCCGTGCGCAACCACAGGGCATAGGCGTCCCAGAACGGTCGCAGTCGCCGGTGGAGAACCCTGCGTGCCAAGCCCTGCCGCATCATCAAAACCTGAACCCACACGGCTGCACCCCTGGGGAGCGGAGCACAAAAAAACCACCCCCGTGGGGGTGGTCTCTGCTGGCGGAAGCTCCGCTCGCGGAGGTCTCCCTCCACCATTCAAGAAAGTTTTACCTGGCATCGAGCTATTTTCGCAGGGGGCTGCCCCCCAACTATCGTCGCCGCTGCTGCGTTTCACGCCCGAGTTCGAGATGGATCGGGGTGGGACCACAACGCCATGGACACCAGGATAGTCACTTCCTCTCAAGACAAACCTTGAGAACTACATAGGCTCACCACTTCCCATCACCTCCCCAAATCCTGGTTTTCACCCGATTGGATAAGCAATGCGTCATGGCTCTGGAACGTCAAGCCCTTAA
>JBIIND010000032.1:0-10188 GCA_044337665.1 Cyanobium sp. | reverse complement strand
GCCTGCGCCGGCGCCAGGCGGAGGGCCGACTGCGGGTGCGCCTCGCGGCCGACTGGCGGTCCCTGGTGGCCGAGGTGGGCCTGGCCGACGCCTACGCCGCGACCGACGTGGTGGTGGCCGCCGACGCCGGGTTCACCGATCAGGGCAGCCTGCACCTCCACCTGGGCCCCACCGATCCGCCGATCCGGCTGCGCGATCCCAGCCTGGGCGGTGTCGCCGCCCAGGCGGGGGCCGGCGCCACCGATCTGGTGATCCCGATCGGCGGGGCTCTGCCGGAGGCCAGCCGCCGCGGCGGCGCCCAGGTGCTGGCCGAGCTGCTCGCCGGACTGGCGGTGGATCTGGACAGCGGCGGGGACATCACCCGCCTGCAGCCCCGCCGGGAGCTGCACACCCGCGTCGATCTGGAGCGCATCGGCGGCGGCCGGCTGCTGCTGCACCGCGCCATCGTGGAGAACGGGGTGGTGGCCGTGAGCAGCGGCGAGGGACTGCTGCCCAGCCCGTTCGGCACCCTGCTCGGTCCCTTCGTCAACGCGATCTGGACGGCCGGAGGCGCCGGCAGCATCGGCCTGACCATGCCGGGCCTCGGCCAGCTGGGCCCTGGATCGCCCGTGCTGGTGGGGGGTGGCATCGGCTGGGTGGTGGGCAGCGGCAGCGGCCACCAGCCCCAGCCCCGCCGCCAGGACGGCGGCCAGGCCCGCACCCCCGGCGCCGTGGCGGCGGTGAGCGTCGACCTGCACGCCCTGGAACCCGGCTGGCTGCGACCCTGCGTCTTCGAGGGCTACGGCACCGCCCTGCTGGTGCCGATCGCCGCTCCGATCGCCCTGGTCGACGCGGCGAGCGCACTGCAGGCCGCGGCCGGCGATGGCCTGCTGGAGGCGCCGGTGGTGGATGTCTCCGTGCCGCGTCGCCTCAAGCCGGGCTTTGGCGCGGTCTCCTATGCCGCGCTCCGCAGCGGCGAAATCCTGGTGGAGGGCCGGCCGGTGTGCGCGGCCCCAGCCCACAGCCCGCGTCTGGCCGAGGCGATCGGCCGGGAGCTGGGGCGCCGCCTGGAGCGGGGAACCTTTCCCCTGCGGCTGCCGACCCAGCCGCTCAGCACCAGGCCGGCCCTGATCCCGCTGGAAGCGTGAAAACGGGCCAGCGGCGGCGGCAAGGGCGGGGAAACCCGGTCGATCCTGCGTAAGCTCCGGCGAGCGCTCCCGTCCGCCATGGCCGAGACCCCCCTCACCCCCGCCAGCCCGGAAGATCCGACCCCCCCGGCCCCCGTGGAAGCCCCACCGGCGGCCGTGGAGGTGGAGGTGCTGGCCGTGGAGGTGGAAGCCGTGGCGGTGGAGGCGGAGGTCATCGCGCCACCTGCCGAGCCCGCGCCACCTGCCGAGCCCGAACCGGCCGCCGAGCCCGAACCGGCCGCCAAGCCCGAGCCGGCCGCCGAGCCCCTGGAGCCCGCCCCCCTGCCTGCCGCCCCAGCGCCCGTGGAGCCTCCGGCACCAATGGAGCCTGCGACGCCGCCTGAGCCCCCGGCGCCGCCGGAACCTGTGGCCTCCCCGGCGCCCGAGGAGCCCGTGACGCCCGTGCTGCCCGAACCCACCGTCGCGGGTGAACCGGCGATCGCCACCACCCTGGAGGTGCCGCCGCTGCCCGACGCCGAGGCCGGGGAGGGGGGCGAGTTCGACCTGCTGATCCGCAAGCTGCGCACCTGGCTGGACGACGCCGATCTCCCGGGCCAGTGGCAGAAGCTGCGCGGACCGCTCAAAGGCGTGGCGCTGCTGGTGGCCCTGATCCTGGCCCTGCGCCTCTATGCCCGCGTCGTCGGGGCCCTCGATTCCATTCCCCTCGTCTCCGGCCTGCTGGAGCTCACCGGGCTGATCTACCTCCTCTGGTTCAGCAGCACCCGGCTGGTGCGCACCCGGGAGCGGGAGCAGGTGTTCGCCGACTGGAAGCGGCGCTGGCAGACGTTCAGCGGCCGCGACTGACAACGGCGGCCCCGGGGCGGAGAGTCGGCCTGGTTGATAGTTTGGCGCGACTGTGCCTTCCTTCTCGGTGAACATCCAGCTCGGCCGCAACCGCGTTGTCCGCCGTGCCTACGGCATCGACGAGATTGCCCTGGTGCCCGGGGGTCGCACGGTCGACCCTGGGGCGACCGACAGCCGCTGGACGCTGGGGGGCATTGAACGGGAGATCCCGATCATCGCCAGCGCCATGGATGGGGTGGTGGACGTGGGCATGGCCATCGCCCTCAGCAGCCAGGGAGCGCTGGGGGTGCTCAACCTCGAAGGGGTGCAGTGCCGCTACGACGACCCCGAGCCGGTGCTCGACCGCATCGCCGCGGTGGGCAAGGAGGAGTTCGTGCCGCTGATGCAGGAGCTCTATTCCCAGCCGGTGCGGGAGGATCTGATCCGCCAGCGCATCCAGGAGATCCGCGCCGGCGGCGGCATCGCCGCGGTGAGCGCCACGCCGGCAGCCGCCCTGCGCTTCGGTCCGGCGATCGCCGAGGCGGGCGCGGAGCTGTTCTTCGTGCAGGCCACGGTGGTCTCCACGGAGCACATCGGCGTCGAGGGGCAGTCCACCCTCGATCTGGCGGTGCTCTGCCGGGAGATGGGGATTCCGGTGGTGCTCGGCAACTGCGTCACCTACGAGGTGGCCCTGCAGCTGATGCGGGCGGGGGCGGCCGGGGTGATGGTGGGGATCGGCCCGGGGGCGGCCTGCACCTCCCGGGGCGTGCTGGGCATCGGGATCCCCCAGGCCACCGCCGTGGCCGACTGTGCCGCCGCCCGGGACGATTACGAAAAGGAGAGCGGCCGCCACGTTCCGGTGATCGCCGACGGCGGCATCGTCACGGGAGGCGACATCTGCAAGTGCCTGGCCTGCGGCGCGGACGCGGTGATGATCGGCTCGCCGATCGCCCGGGCCGCCGAAGCCCCCGGCCGAGGTTTCCACTGGGGCATGGCCACCCCCAGCCCCGTCCTGCCCCGGGGCACCCGCATCCGGGTGGGGACCACCGGCAGCCTGGAGAGGATCCTGCGGGGACCGGCCGGCCTGGATGACGGCACCCAAAACCTGCTCGGCTGCATCCGCACCTCGATGGGCACCCTCGGGGCCCGCACCCTGCGGGAGATGCAGCAGGTGGAGGTGGTGGTGGCCCCCTCGCTGCTCACGGAGGGCAAGATTTATCAGAAAGCCCAGCAGCTCGGCATGGGCAAGTGAACGGCAGCTCTGTCCCAGGTCAGGTCTCCAGGGCCGCGGGACAAGAGACCGGTTAATCTCGACCTGTGGGGGCTACGGCTCGCACACTCCTCACACCCCCCGGCCCGGGTTTCCCGGGCTTTCCCTCTTCGCGCCACGGCTTCACGGCCCGGCCCTCACCCATTGGCTCCTGCCTTGCATCAAGCGATGCAACGCTTGCCGAAAACCCTGTGGCCCACCAGGGAATGGTTGCTAGATTCGCGGGAACCCGCCCCCCGTCAAGGATGTCCAGCGCCGCCCCTGTCACCGACGCCTCGTTTGAGCAGGATGTGCTCAAGAGCGATAAGCCAGTGCTGGTTGACTTCTGGGCCCCCTGGTGTGGTCCTTGCCGGATGGTCGCGCCGATCGTCGATGAAATCGCAAAAGAATTCGAAGGAAAGATCAAGGTGTTCAAGCTCAACACCGACGAAAACCCCAACATCGCCAGCCAGTACGGCATTCGCAGCATACCCACGTTGATGATCTTCAAGGGCGGCGAAAAGGTAGACACCGTGGTCGGCGCCGTACCCAAAACCACCCTCTCCGGCACCATTACCAAACACCTCCCCTCCTCCTGAGCTCCTCCCCCACCCCACCCGCCAGCACCGCCGGCCAGAGCCCTCTGCAGGTTCTGGCCACCGCCCTTCAGGGCCATCCCCAGCGGCGTTTGATTGAGCGCGCGGTGATCTCCCTGCTCCAGATCGCCCGCAACGAGAGCGAGCACGAAGCCTGGAAACTGGTGAGCGGCGCCCTGGCCGACCTCAGCGAGGCGCTCGATGTCTTCCGCCCCCAGCGGCGCAAGCGCAAGATCGCCGTCTTCGGCTCCGCCCGCACCACCCGCGAGGATCCGGTGTACCAACTCGCCAAGGATGTGGCGCGCCTGGCGGTGGCGGCCGGCTTCGAGGTGATGACCGGCGCCGGTGGCGGTGTGATGGAGGGGGCCAACAGCGGCGCCGGCTGCGAGCACAGCATCGGCCTGAATGTCGACCTGCCCTTTGAACAGCATCCCAATCCCTTCGTGAGTGAATGCGAAGGCCGTCTACTCTACTTCCGCTACTTCTTCACCCGCAAGCTCTTCTTCCTGCGGGAAAGCGATGCGCTCGTGGTGTTGCCCGGTGGTTTCGGCACGCTGGATGAACTGTTCGAATCCCTCACCCTCATCCAGACCGGCCGCAGCCAGCCGATCCCCCTGGTGCTGCTGGCCCCCGAGGGGGACGACTTCTGGACGGTGTGGAAGACCAATGTCAACGGCGAACTGGCGCGGCGAGATCTGATCTCCCCGGAAGATGGGGATCTGATGGTCGAGGCCAAGAGCGCCGTCGAGGCGGTGGCCTACATCAGCCGCTTCTACCGCGTCTTCCACAGCGCCCTGCTCGGCGAGGACCGCATCGAGCTGCTGCTCAACGCGCCGGTGCCCCGGGAATGGCTGCCCGATCTCAGCCGTCGCTTCGCCGACCTGCTCACCGAGGGCACCATCCAGGCGGGGGAGAACGTCGACGACAACGGCCTGATGTATCCCTGCCTGCGCCTCCGCTTCGACCGCCGCCGCGTCGGGCGCCTGTATCAGTTGATCGACCACCTCAATGGGCTGGAGTTCCCGTCCATCCCCGCCCTGGAGCACCCCGGCGAGCGGTTGCTGAACAACCTCGCCCAGGGGTCGGCGGCGCCATGAGCCGCATCGGCCTGATCGATTACGGCATGGGCAACCTGCATTCCGTGCAGCGGGGCTTCGAGCGTCTCGGCGCCAGCGTGCAAGCGGTGCACGGAGCCGCGGACATGGCGGACTGCGAGGCCCTGGTGCTGCCGGGGGTGGGGGCCTTCGATCCGGCCATGGAGCGGTTGGCGGCCGCAGGCCTGATCGAGGCGATCCACGGCTCCTGCGCCGCCGGCCGGCCGCTGCTGGGCATCTGCCTGGGCCTGCAGCTGCTGTTCGAGGGCAGTGAGGAGGGCCAGGCCCGGGGGCTGGGCCTGCTGGCCGGTCGGGTGCGGGCCCTGCCCCCCAGCCCGGGCCACCCCATTCCCCACATGGGCTGGGCGCCGCTGCTGCCGGGCCACCCCAGCCCGCTGCTGCCCGCGGAGGCCCCCGAGAGCTGGGTGTACTTCGTCCATTCCTATGCCGCCGATCCGGCGGATCCCGCCTGCGTCACCGCCCGGGTGGACTGGGCGGGCCAGCCGGTCACCGCAGCCGTCTGGCGGGGGGAGATCGCCGCCTGCCAGTTCCATCCCGAGAAGTCGGGCCCGGTGGGGGAGGCGATGCTGGGTCGCTGGCTCGCGTGGGTGGCGGCGCGGTGAGCCTGCGGGTGAGCGGCGGCCGTCGCCTGCGCAGTCCGCCGGGGGACATCGCCCGGCCCACCGCCGCGCGGGTGCGGCTGGCTGTGATCAATCGGCTGGCGCCGCGGCTGGAGGGAGGCCGCTGGCTTGACCTCTGCTGCGGCAGCGGTGCGATGGCCTGCGAGGCCCTGCAGCACGGCGCCGCCTGCGTGGTGGGGGTGGAGAAAGACCGCCGGGTTGCGGCCGTGGCCCGGGCGAATCTGGAAGCCGTGGCGGCGGGCCGCCGGGCGGCGCAGGCTGGGGCGGGCCCGTCCGTGCGCGTGGAGGCCGGGGATGTGGTGCGGTGGCTGGCCCGGGCCAGGGCCGACGGAGCCGTGGGCTTTGACGTGATCTACGTGGATCCTCCCTATGCCGCGGGGCTCTACCAGCCGATCGCGGAGGGGGTGCGGCAGGGGGGCTGGCTCAGGGCCGGCGGCACGATGGTGTGGGAATGCGCCATCAATAATTCCCCAGATCTTCCAGCGGGCTGGAGGCTGGAGCAGAGCCGGCGCTACGGGGGGAGTTTGGTGTGGTTCCTGGAGCCCGTGAGCTCAGCCGCCCAGGGCGCTGCCCCGGCGATATTGATTCCAGGCGGCCACAAAAAGGCCGGCCAGGGTGACGGGAATCAGGCCGAGAACGATGCCGCAGAGCAGGGGTTCGATCATGGTTCTTGAGGGATTCTCCGGTTCTGGCTCGTGGGGAGCACCGCCATTCTTCCATGATGGGAGGCCGGCCGCGCCCATTCCCGCCCAATCGTGACAGGACCGATCCCCGGCCCCGACGGCGCCGCCGCCGCGCCCCTTGCCCCCACGAGCCCGGCGGTGCAGAACCCCCGGGGCCTGGTGGAGCGCCCCCGGGGCCTGGTGGCCGCCCTGCTCACCCTGGCGGCACTCGCCTCGATCCTGCTGTTGCTCACGGTGCTGCCGGCGGCCCGCAGCGATCCCTACACGCGGGCCACCCTTGCCCTCCCCGGTTCCGTCGACAATGGGGGCCGGCTGTTCCGGCTGAACTGCGCCGGTTGCCATGGCCTCGCCGCCCAGGGCCTGGTGGGGCCCAACCTGCACGGGGTCGGGCGGCGCAAGAACGATCGGCAGCTCATCCAGCAGGTGGTGAGTGGCCGGACACCACCGATGCCCCGCTTCCAGCCCGCCCCCCAGGACATGGCCGACCTGCTGGCGTTCCTGCGCCAGCTCCCCTGACCCGGTGGCGCCGCCCCCCACCGACCCGCCCATCCATCTGGTGCTGGTGGAGCCGGCCGGGCCGCTGAATGTGGGCAGCGTCGCCCGCCTCTGCGCCAATTTCGCCATCGCGGAGCTGCGGCTGGTGGCCCCCCGCTGCGACCCGCTCGACCCCCTGGCGCTGCGCATGGCCGTCCACGCCGCCCCGGTGCTGGCGCAGGCCCGCCGCTTTGCCAACCTCGCCGACGCCCTGGCCGATTGCGGGCGGGTGGTGGCCACCAGCGGCCGCCGGGAGGGGGAGCCCCTGGCGCTGCAGGATCCGCCCGAAGCCCTCGGGTGGCTGCTGGCGGGTGGGGGGGGCGCGCCGGCGGCGATCGTCTTCGGCCGCGAGGACCGGGGCCTGAGCAACGGGGAATTGCTGCAGGCCGGCCGCCTGCTCAGCGTCGACACCGGCGCCGCCTACACCTCCCTCAACCTCTCCCATGCGGTGGCGGTGGTGCTGCACGAGCTGCATCGCCTGCGGGCCGCGGCGCCCGCCCCCCCGGCGCCACTCCCCGCCGAGCCCGCCACCCGCGGAGCGCTGGAGGCCACCCTGGCGGACGCCGAGGCGCTGCTGCTGGAAGTGGGCTTCCTGCTGCCCCACACCGCCCGCGCCCGCATGGCCAAGCTGCGGGGACTGCTCCAGCGCGCCCAGGTGCGGCCGGGGGAGCTGGCCCTGCTGCGGGGGATGGTGTGCCAGTTGCGCTGGGCAAGCCGTCGCCCTTGTCCGCCCAGCCAGGACCACTAGGGTCGGGGCCCCCTGCTCCTGCCCGAGCCCGTGACCGCCGGCCGCCCCCCCCGCTCCCGCAGCAACCCCTGGGTGCAGCCCCTGCTGCTGCTGCTGCGGCTGGGGGTCACCGGGGTGGGGGTGGGGGTACTGGTGCCGCGCTTCGCCCAGGGCGGTGGTCTCGGCGTGCCGGCGATCGACCCCGCGCCGCGCCGCCTGCCCGAGGGCGGCCTGGGCCTGGGCCGCTTCGAGCCCCGCCGCGAACTCGCTGCCCTCAGCCGCCGCTGGGCGGCCCTGGCCGCCGCCCAGAAGGGCCTCACCGCTTCGGCCTATCTGCTGGTGCTGGACGACGGGCGTTACGCCGAGCTCCGGCCCGATCTGGCCCTGCCGGCCGCCAGCTCGATCAAGACGCCGATCCTGCTGGTGGGTCTGCAGGATCTCGATGCGGGCAAGCTGCGCTGGAACGAGTCCCTGCCGATGACGAAGGAGGTGGTGGGGGGCGGCGCCGGCTGGATGGGCAGCAAGCCCGTCGGCAGCCGCTTCCCGTTCCACGAGGCGGCCACGGAGATGATCCGGGTGAGCGACAACACCGCCACCAACCTGCTGATCAAGCGGCTGGGGGGCAAGGTGACCCTCAACCGCCGCTTCCAGGCCCTGGGCCTGGGCGCCACGGTGGTGAACAACTGGCTCCCCGATCTGGAGGGCACCAACACCACCAGCGCCCGCGACCTGGCACGCTCCATCGCTCTGGTGGACACCGGCGAGACGATCAGCCCCCGCGCCCGCGACCTGTTCCGCGAAATCCTCCGCACCTCCCGCACCAACACCCTGATTCCCCTGGGTCTGCTGAAGGGGTTGGGGAAAGACTCCAGCGACCCGGACGGCGAATTGCTGCCCTACGGCGTCACGGTGTACAACAAAACAGGCGACATCGGCATCGCCTACTCCGACGCTGCCCTGATCGAACTTCCCAGCGGCCAGCGGGCCGTCGCCGCCTTCATGGTCAAGGGACCCTTCAACGACCCCCGTTCGGCGGAGCTGATCCGCGCCATGGCCGGCGCCGCCGCCCCCTCGCTGGTGGGCCGCTGATGGGACCGCTTCGGGCGCTGGCCACGGTCGCCACCCTGCTGGCCCCCGCCACCCTGCTGGCCCCCTCCGCCCTGGCGGCCCCTCCGGTCCAGGTGCTGCGGCCCCAGGGCGTGCTGCCCCTCGGCGGCGCGCTCGACACGGTGCCGATGCTCAACGACAACAACCCGGAGCTGATCAGTGCGCCGGGCATCCTGTTCTCCAGCTTCGATCCGGCCCGCGGCTTCGACGGCCGGCCCCTGGGGGTGCCGGACGCCCACCTCAACGCCCCCCAGCGGGGTCCCTTCCGGCTGTTCAGCCATCACGTCTACGCCGGGCGGCCGCAAAGCGCCGATTCCACCCTCTGGCTGGCGGTGGTGGCGGCGCCCCGGGGGGTGCAGCCGGTGCGCCTGCGCCTCAGGGCCGGTGCCACCGCCCTGTCCCAGTCGGTGGATGGGCGGGAGCCGGCGGCGCCGTTCCTGCCCCTGCCCCCCCTGCTGGCCCAGGGCAGCACCGCCGTCTGGTCAGGCCCGGGCAGCCGGGTGGCCACGGAGCTGCTGCGCCGCGAGCGCTCCCCCCAGCTCCCCGAGGGCTGGACGCTCCCGCCCGGCCAACTCAGCCCCCTGCTGGTGCTGCCCCTGCCGGTGCGGGGCCTCGATCCCCTGCTCAACGGCCGCAACCTGCAGCTGTTGCTCGACACTGACGCCGCCGTGGATGTGGCGATCCTGGCCGCCTTCGGTGCGGGGGACGCCCCCCCGGATCCGGCCGCATGGAGCCGCCTGCTGGCCGGACCCCTCAGCCCGAAGGAGCACCTGCCCACGCCGCGGGGCGCCAGCGGGCCGGTCACCTACTCCCGGGTCAGCGGGGTGCAGACCGGCAGCGTCTGGCGCGGCCGCCTCACCGATCCCGGCGCCGCCACGCTCTCCGCCAGCCGGGCGCCGCTGTCATGGCCGATCGCCTCCCTGGAGCGGGGCACGCTCGGCACCGGCCAGGTGCAGACCGCGGAGCTCAGCCACTTCTACCCCGGCACCGCCTGGGCGGCCCATGGCAACTACGGCGTGGAGTACGACCTGACGATTCCGCTGCGCAACGACGGCAAGCTGCCCCTGGCCCTGGAGCTGGCCTTCGAGTCGCCGCTCAAGCAGGAGCGCCCCCAGGGGGGCCTGCTGTTCCTCTCCAGCCCGGCCCGGGCGGTGATGTTCCGCGGCACGGTGGAGGTGAGCGGCCTGGATGGACCGGTGCCCGGCGGCCGGTCGGCGGCTCGCGAGGGCTTCCACCTGGTGCTGCGCCAGGGCCAGCAGGGGCCGGTGCTGGGGGGCGTGACCCTGGCGCCGGGGGAGCGGCGCACCCTGCAGGTGCGGCTGATCTATCCGGCGGATGCCACACCGCCCCAGGTGCTGTCGCTGCTGCCGGCGGGCACGATCGCGGCGGCGCAGGAGGCTGTGAAACAATCCGGGGCACCGCCGGCCCCCCGTCCGTGATCCAGACCAGGAAGCGCAGGGTCTTCCCCTTCACCGCCATCGTGGGCCAGGAGGAGATGAAGCTGGCCCTGCTGCTGAACGTGATCGACCCGCGAATCGGCGGCGTGATGATCATGGGCGACCGGGGCACGGGCAAGAGCACCACGATCCGGGCCCTGGCCGACCTGCT
>JBIIND010000355.1:0-2670 GCA_044337665.1 Cyanobium sp. | reverse complement strand
GCCCAGCAGGGCGGTGGCGCGCCAGGAAATAGGGAGACAGTGGGAAGTGAGCGGCGCCTTCCCTGCCCGGTCGCACCAGGATTGCCTTCATGAGAGCAGCGATTCTGGCCCTTAGATTCCGCCCCCCTCCCCGAACGTCTCGGAGATCACCTTGGCCTGCGTGATGGTGGTGTCGGCGGCGATGCTGCGGGTGAGCCACACATTGCCACCGATCTGGGCCCGGTGGCCGATCGTGACCCGGCCCAGGATCGTGGCGCCGGCGTAGATCACCACGTCATCCTCGACGATCGGATGCCTGGCTTCGCCCTTCACCAGCATGCCCCGCTCATCCATCGGGAACGACTTGGCGCCGAGGGTGACCGCCTGGTAGATGCGCACCCGTTTGCCGATCACCGCCGTGCCGCCGATCACCACCCCCGTGCCGTGGTCGATGAAGAAACTCTCGCCGATCACCGCCCCCGGATGGATATCCACCCCTGTCTCCGCATGGGCGATCTCGGCGATGACCCGGGCCACCAGCGGTGCCCCTGCCTGGTTCAGGGCATGGGCGATGCGGTGGTAGGTGATCGCCTTCACCCCCGGGTAACAGACCAGCACTTCATCAAGGCTGCGGGCGGCCGGATCCCCGCGGTACGCCGCCTCCAGATCGGAATCGAGCAACGCCCGGATGCGAGGCAGCTGCTCGGCGAACGCCGCCACGATCCTCGAGGCCTCCTCCTCCAGGGCGGCGGACCGCCCGCGGCCCGAGCCCTCCAGCCGCACCTGCTCGCGCAGGGCACTCAGCGCGTTTTCCAGGTTCTGCCCCACCTGGAGGTCTGCGCCGGCCTCCGGCAGGCCGGGTCGGTTGGGGTACAGGGCCGCCTGTAGGGCCTCCACCACCTGTCCCAGCACCGCGCGCCGCGGCAACGGGTGGGGATGGGCGGAGCGGGGATCGCCGGGCGCGAACCGCTCGCGCTGTTCCCGCAGGGCGGCCACGATGGCCGTGAGGTCCAGGGCCGCCCGATCCAACAACGCCGCGCTCATGTCGCCAGCCCCTGTTCGTTGAAGATGCCTTCAAAGAGCACCGTACTCAGGTACCGCTCCCCGGAATCCGGCAGCACCACCACGATCCTCTTGCCGGCGAAGGCCGGCTCATGGGCCAGCCGCACCGCGGCGGCCACCGCCGCACCGCTGGAGATCCCCGCCAGGATTCCCTCCTCCCGCACCAGCCGGCGCGCGAACTCCACCGCCTCGGAGCTGCCCACCACCTCGACCCGATCCACCAGTTTCAGATCCAGATTCGCCGGCACGAAGCCGGCACCGATTCCCTGGATCTTGTGCGGTCCGGGCTGCACGGGCTCGCCCGCCAGGGTCTGCCGGATCACGGGGCTTTCCTCCGGTTCCACCGCCACCGCCAGCAGCGGCTTGCCAAGGGTGGTCTTGATGTAGCGGCTGACGCCGCTGATCGTGCCACCGGTGCCCACGCCCGCCACCAGCACATCCACCTGGCCGCCGCTCGACTCCCAGATCTCCGGCCCGGTGGTGTCGTGGTGGATCCGGGGGTTGGCGGGATTGGCGAACTGCTGCAGCAGCACATAGCGCTGCGCGTCGGAGGCGGCGATCTCCTGGGCCTTGGCGATCGCCCCCGGCATCCCCTTTGCGCCCTCGGTGAGCACCAGGCGGGCGCCGTAGGCGGCCAGCAGCTTGCGCCGCTCCAGGCTCATGGTTTCCGGCATCGTGAGCGTGATCGGGATGCCCCGGGCGGCGGCCACAAAGGCCAGGGCGATGCCCGTGTTGCCACTGGTGGGCTCCACGATCTCCTTGTCCGGCCCCAGCAGGCCGTCTTTCTCCGCCTGCCACACCATCGCCGCCCCAATGCGGCACTTCACCGAGTAGGCCGGATTGCGGCCTTCGATCTTGGCGTAAACCGTGGCGCCCGCTTCCGGCCCCACCACCCGGTTGAGGCGCACCAGGGGCGTGTGGCCGATCGAGAGGCTGTTGTCGGCGAAGGCGGGCAGGGCTCCGGCCACGGCGGCGGAGCGGAGGGTGGGGGTGACGGTCACGCGGCGAGAGCACAAAAGCTTTTCGATGTGCTAGCGAAGGTGGTGGGGCCCTTGGTGTGGTCTGAACCACATCACGGGCCCGAGGGGAGGCAAACAGCGCCTCTATAACGCTGAACGGTTGACGACACGGAATCGATCAAGATTCTTGATCGCTGGACCGGCCCGATCCTTTCCCACGCCTGGCAGCCTGGGCCTGTTTCGCATCAGGCATGGCCTGGCCAGCCCGGTGATGGCAAACACGGCCATCTGCACCTGTTCTGCGTCAACCGCTGGGTGTGTGACGACCGCTGGCTGTCGGCTGCGGGGGCGTCGCCCAGAACGATCCCCTGATTCACCCGCGCCCCGCCCCTGAGCAGCGAGCTTCCTGATCAGGATCTCGTGGTTATCGCCGAAGACGACCAACGGGCTGGCGAGCTTGGCGGCGGCCTGACGGCCAGGGAGCAGGCGTGCCCTCGCGCCGGTGGGGCTCGATTACCGAGCCTCCAGTGCGCCGCCCTCTGCGTGCTGGCCGAAAATTCACAGCCGCCAAGCTGCGTCTCAGTAACTTCCGCATCCTCTACGACGTGTTCGACCATGAGCTGGCTCTGCAGCCCAACCGGGGGCAGACTTGTTTCCCGGAAGCTGCAAT
>JBIIND010000353.1:0-2679 GCA_044337665.1 Cyanobium sp. | reverse complement strand
GGGCGGGAGGCCTGGACTGGCGGCGGGCAGGCCACCGTCCTGGAGCGAAACCTGCCGCCGCGCCCCCCACCGCTGGAGCCTGGCTGGGGCTCACCCCTCCCTAGGATCCGCCCCGCCGGTTTCCGTTTCCATGTCCTCCGCCCCCCAGGCCAGCCCCGACGCCGCCGCCGGTGCGGCCGACGCCAAGGCCGCCGAGAAGGTGGAGGTGAAGGACTACTTCGAGACCACGGGCTTCGAGCGCTGGAACCGCATCTACAGCGACAGCGATGAGGTCAACAACGTCCAGCGCAACATCCGCCTCGGCCATCAGAAGACGGTGGATGAGGTGCTGGTGTGGGTGGGGGAGCAGGGCGACCTGGGCGCCCGCAGCTTCTGCGACGCGGGCTGCGGCGTAGGCAGCCTGGCGATCCCCCTGGCCCTGGCCGGCGCCGGCTCGGTGGCGGCCAGCGACCTGTCCGAGGCGATGGTGGAGGAGGCCCGCAGGCGGGCGGCGGCGGCCGGGCTCGGCGAGGACCGCCTGCACTTCAGCGCCTCCGACCTGGAGAGCCTGCAGGGCCGTTACGACACCGTGATCTGCCTGGATGTATTCATCCACTACCCGCAGGCGGCGGCCGAGGAGATGGTGCGCCACCTGGCGGGGCTGGCGGAGCGGCGCCTGATCGTCAGCTTCGCCCCCTACACCCCCCTGCTGGCCCTGCTCAAGGGCATCGGCCAGCTGTTTCCAGGGCCGAGCCGCACCACCCGCGCCTACACGCTGCGGGAGGAGGGGATCGTGCAGGCCGCCGCCACCGCCGGCTTCCAGCCGGTGCGGCGCAGCCTCAACCAGGCCCCCTTCTACTTCTCCCGCCTGATCGCCTTTGAGCGTGGCTGAGCTCCCCGCCCCTGGCCCTCGGGAGCGGCTGGCCTTCCTGGGCCTCGGCGCCCTCGGCGCGCCCATGGCCACCAACCTTCTGGCGGCCGGCTTCCCCCTCACGGTGCACAACCGCAACCGAGTCCGGGAGGAGCCGTTGCGGGCGCTCGGGGCCAGCACGGCCACCAGCCCCGCCGCCGCCGCCCGGGAGGCCGGGATCCTCTGCCTCTGCCTCAGCGATGACGCCGCCGTGCGCTCGGTGCTGCTGGAGGGGAGCGACGCCGCGATCGGGGGCCTGGCCCCCGGCTCCCTGGTGATCGACTTCTCCACCATCGCCCCAACCACCAGCGAGGCCCTGGCACAACAGTTGGCGGAGCGGGGCGTGGCCTACCTCGATGCCCCGGTGACCGGGGGCACGGAAGGGGCCCGGGCCGGCACCCTCTCGGTGCTGGTGGGCGGCGCTGCGGCGGATCTGGCGCGGGCGCGGCCCCTGCTGGCGGTGGTGGGGGGGCGCATCAGCCACTTCGGGCCGGTGGGGGCGGGCCAGCGGGTCAAGGCGGTGAACCAGGTGCTGGTGGCGGGCAGCTACGCGGCGGTGGCGGAAGCCCTGGCCCTGGGCCGCCGCCTCGGCCTGCCGATGGCGGAGGTGTGCGCGGCGCTGCGGGAGGGGGCCGCCGATTCCTGGGCCCTGCGCCATCGGGCCGAGGGGATGCTCGCCGGCCGCTTTCCCCTCGGCTTCCGCCTGGCCCTGCACCACAAAGACCTCCGGATCGCCCTGGAGGCCGCCGCCGCCGCAGGCCTGAGCCTGCCGGTGAGCGAGCGGGTGGCGGCGCTGGAGGCGGAGCTGATGGCCGCCGGCCATGGCGACGAGGACGTGTCCGCCCTGGCCCGCTGGTTCGAGCCGCCGGCCACGGGTGCGGCGGCGGCGAGCGCGGCGGTGGCCGCCGCCTGGGACCAGCGTTACCGGGACGGGCAGGATGGCTGGGAGCTGGGCGAGCCGGCGCCGCCGCTGGCGGCGTTCCTGCGCCGGGATCCGCGCCGCCCGACGCCGCCGGGGCAGGTGCTGGTGCCGGGGTGCGGCCGGGGCCACGAAGCCGCCCTGCTGGCGGAGCTGGGCTTTGCCGCCATCGGTCTCGACCTCAGCGGCGAAGCGCTGCGGGAGGCCCGCCGCCACCATGGCCCGGATCGGCCGGAGCTGCGCTGGGTGCAGGCCGATCTGCGCGATCCCCACGCCCTGCGGGCCGCCGGTCTGGCCGACGCCAGCGTGCAGGGGGTGGTGGAACACACCTGCTTCTGTGCCATCGCTCCCGCGGACCGTCCGGACTATCTGCGGGCTGTAACGCGGCTTCTGGCCCCTGACGGCTGGCTGCTGGGTCTGTTCTGGTGCCACAGCCGCCCGGGCGGCCCCCCCTTTGGCAGCGATCCCGAGGCGCTCGCCCAGCAGCTGCGCAGCGCCGGGCTGGAGCCATCGCTGTGGGAACCGGCGCAGGGCTCAGCGGCGGATCGGGGCGAGGAATGGCTGGGCCTGTGGCGCCGCATCAGGGGTTGAGCCGCTCCTCCTCCCATCCCCTCGCGGCGCGCCAGAGGCGACGGCGATGGGGGTGGCCCACCAGCTCCAGCAGCTCCACCTGCTCCAGGGTGATCCGCAGCAACTGGAAGCACTCCGGCAGGGGGGTGTCGTCCTCCAGCTCCGCCGGGAAAGCCGCAGCCGCCTCGAAGGGGGCGCCGGGGGCGGGCCAGCCCCACAGCGCCCGGCCGCTGGGGGTGAGGGCCTGCCAGTGCCGTTGCCGCTCCGACGCCAGCAGCGCCGGCGGCAGCGGCGTGAGGCA
>JBIIND010000354.1:0-2679 GCA_044337665.1 Cyanobium sp. | reverse complement strand
GCCGGCAGCTCACCGACCCCGTCGGCGGGCTCCACCACCAGATCCAGGTCTGGCACGCCCCGCCAGGGATCGTTGTGCACGCGGTGCAGCAGCCAGTCGCGCACGGCTCCGCCCACCAGGGCGAGTCGATCGTCGCCGGCGGCGCGGAGAAGATGGGCGGCCAGTTCCGGTGGAATGCCGGGCGGGAAAGGGATCGGGGCAGGGGGAGGCATGGGGGGAAGGCCTGGCGTGGCCGCGGCCGCATCATCCCGGAACCGCCCTCCTGGGCGCCCCGCGGCGCCTGCAGATCTGCACAGAGGCTCCCTCGGGCCGTGGGGAGAATGGGCGCACCGTCCCGCAGGCGCTCCTTGTCCGCCCTCACCCGCTGCCTCGTCGAGGAAGCCGCCGCGATCGCCGCCACCGCGAGCCGTCTCGACGCCGCCCAGGTGGAGGGTGCGCTGGCCCTGCTCGATGCCTGTGCCGACAGCCGGGCCAAGCTGGTGATCACCGGGGTGGGCAAGAGCGGCATCGTGGCCCGCAAGATCGCGGCCACCTTCTCCTCGATCGGCCTGATGGCGATCTATCTCAATCCCCTCGATGCCCTGCACGGCGATCTGGGGGTGGTGGCGGCGGAAGATGTGACCCTGCTTCTCTCCAACAGCGGCGAGACCGAGGAGCTGTTGGAGATCCTGCCCCATCTGCGCCGCCGCGGCACCGCCCGCATCGCCCTGGTGGGACGGGTGGACTCCAGTCTGGCCCGCTCCTGCGATGTGGTGCTCGACGCTTCTGTGGACCGGGAAGTGTGCCCCCTCAACCTGGCCCCCACCGCCAGCACCGCCGTGGCGATGGCGATCGGTGACGCCCTGGCGGCGGTATGGATGGAGCGGCGCGGCATCTCGCCCCAGGACTTTGCCCGCAATCACCCCGCCGGCGCCCTCGGCAAGCAGCTCACCCTCACCGCCGCCGATCTGATGGTGCCGGTGGAGCGGCTGGCGCCGCTGGCGCACGCCACCCCGCTGGCGGAGGTGATTGCCCATCTCACCGCCGATGGGGTCGGGGCCTGCTGGGTGGCGGATGAGGGCGCCAGCGAGCGGATCCACGGATTGATCACCGATGGCGATCTGCGCCGGGCCCTCCAGCTGCATGGGCCGCAGCAATGGGTCCAGCTGACCGCCGCCGAGCTGATGACGGCCGATCCGATCACCGTGCCCGGTGACATCCTCGCGATCACAGCCCTGGAGCAGATGGAGCACAACCGCCGCAAGGCGATCGCGGTGCTGCCCGTGGTGGACGGCGAGCGGCGCATGCTCGGACTGCTGCGCCTGCATGACCTGGTGCAGGCCGGCCTGACGACGGCGGTGTCCGGGGTGGAGGGGGGATGAAGGACGGGATGGGGAGTGGCTGGCCGCTCCGGCACCGCTGGCGGTGGTGGCGGCATCGGGCCCGCCTGGCCCAGGTGCGGCTGCTTGTGCTGGATGTGGATGGGGTGCTCACCGATGGCGGACTTTGGTACGGGCCCCAGGGGGAATTGATCAAGCGCTTCGATGTGCGCGATGGGTTGGGGATCCGCCTGCTGCAACGCGCCGGCATCGAGGTGGCGCTGCTCAGTGGCGGTCGGGGAGGTGCCACCGAAGTTCGCGCTCGCCACCTCGGCATTCGCCACTGCCTGGTGGGCGCCACGGACAAACCCCTGGCCCTGGCAGGTCTGAGGGAGGAGCTGGCCGTGGCGGTTGCCGCCACGGCCTTCGTCGGCGACGACTTCAATGACCTGGCCGTCCGTGACCAGGTGGGTCTGCTGGTGGCGACCGCCGATGCGGCCCGCCCCCTGAAGAGGCAGGCGGATCTGGTGCTGCGGCGGGCCGGCGGCCATGGCGCCGTGCGGGAGCTGGCGGAACGGCTGCTGCGGCCCACGCCCCTGTGGCGGGAGTTGGAGAGCCAGGGGTGGCGCGAGCGCAATGACTGAGAGCCGGCGCAACGCCGCGATCGACCTGCATCGGGCCACCAGCACCGCCAGTTACTTCATCTACCGGCTCCACCGGCCCGTGTTCCTGGAGCTGAAGGCGGCCGCCGCTGCCATGGAGGCTCGCCATCCCGGCTGGCCTACCTGCTGCTTTTCGGCGTTCCCCTGATCGGCTGGATCTCCTGGTGGGGGCAGCGGCTCCACGACCGTTCCCTGCGGGCCTTTGGGGTGTAATGGGCCTGGTCTTGTGGGGATGGGTTGCGCCGCTTCAGCCGGCGACCGCCGCCGCAGCGATCGCCCGCGCCTCCTGCAGCTGTTCCGCTGTGTCCACCGAGAGGGATTCCTCAGCCACCGGGAAGGTGCCGATGCCGATCCCTGCCTCCAGCAGCCGAAGCTGCTCCAGCTTCTCGCTCTCCTCCAGCGGGGATGGGGGCAGGTGGGGCCAGCGGGCCAGCACATCGGCTCGGTAGCCGTAGATGCCCACATGGCCCCAGAAGGGCGCATGGGCATGCCAGTGCTCCGGTTCCACGCCTCGCACATGGGGAATGGCGGAGCGGGAGAAATAGAGGGCCCGCCCGTCGCGGCTCACCAGGGTCTTGACCACATTTGGGTTGTGCACCTTCTCCGCCCCCATGCGATACACCGGCGTCAGCACATCAGGTCGGGGTGATCGCCGCGCAAACTCGTGGCTCATCGCGTCGATCACACCCGGATCGAGAAAGGGCTGATCCCCCTGCACG
>JBIIND010000352.1:0-2690 GCA_044337665.1 Cyanobium sp. | reverse complement strand
GCTGGCCCACGCCAGGGCCATGGGCGAGATCCGCAAGCGCCTGGAAGACAGCTACAGGCCGGTGCCGCTGGTGGCGGACGTGCACCACAACGGCATGAAGATCGCCCTGGAGGTGGCCCAGCACGTGGACAAGGTGCGGATCAACCCGGGCCTTTACGTGTTCGACAAGCCGGATCCCAACCGCGCTGAGTTCACCCCCGAGGAATTCGCCGCCATCGGCGCGCGCATCCAGCAGACCCTCGAACCGCTGGTGAGCCTGCTCAAGGAGCAGGACAAGGCCCTGCGCATCGGCGTGAACCACGGCTCCCTGGCCGAGCGCATGCTCTTCACCTACGGCGATACGCCGCTGGGGATGGTGGAGAGCGCCATGGAATTCATCCACCTCTGCGACCGCCTCGACTTCCACAACATCGTGGTGTCGATGAAGGCCTCGCGGGCGCCGGTGATGATGGCCGCCTATCGGCTGATGGCGGCCCGCATGGATGCGGAGGGTTTTCCCTATCCCCTGCACCTGGGCGTCACCGAGGCGGGCGATGGCGACTACGGCCGCATCAAGAGCACCGCCGGCATCGCCCCCCTGCTGGCCGAGGGCATCGGCGACACGATCCGCGTCTCGCTCACCGAGGCACCGGAGAAGGAGATCCCGGTCTGCTACTCGATCCTGCAGGCGCTGGGGCTGCGCAAAACCATGGTGGAGTACGTGGCCTGCCCCAGCTGTGGCCGCACCCTCTTCAACCTGGAGGAGGTGCTGCACAAGGTGCGCAACGCCACCGCCCACCTCACGGGGCTCGACATCGCCGTGATGGGCTGCATCGTCAACGGCCCGGGCGAGATGGCCGACGCCGACTACGGCTACGTGGGCAAAACCCCGGGCACCATCTCCCTGTACCGCGGCCGCGAGGAGATCCGGCGGGTGCCCGAGGCCGAGGGGGTGGAGGCCCTGATCGCCCTGATCCGCGAGGACGGCCGCTGGGTCGACCCCTGAGGCGTGGTGGCAGGCTTCCCAGCGCTAGCGTTCCGGGAGCAAGACCGCCTCAGAGGACACGGGAATGGCAAACACTCGCGCAACGCTCGTGGCGCTCGTCGGCCTGGGGGCCTGCGCGGCCACGGCGGTGGTCGCGCGCGAGATGGTGATGGCCCCCTCCGGCGTCGCGATCAGCGACAGTCCCAAGGAGGTGATGGATCAGGCCTGGCAGATCGTCTTCCGCGACTACCTCGACACCACCGGCCACTACAACGAGGGCCGTTGGCGCAAGCTGCGTCGTGATGTGCTCACCAAGAGCTACGGCACCCCCAAGGACGCCTACGAGGCGATCCGGGCCATGCTCGGCACCCTCGATGATCCCTACACCCGCTTCCTGGATCCCCGCGAGTTCAAGGAGATGCAGATCGACACCTCCGGTGAGCTCTCGGGGGTGGGTATCCAGCTGAGCCTCGACAAGGACACCAAGGAACTGGTGGTGGTCTCGCCGATCGATGGTTCGCCCGCCTCCCGCGCCGGGGTGCAGCCGAAGGATGTGATCGTCTCCATCGACGGTCGCAGCACCAAGGGCATGACCACGGAGGATGCGGTCAAGCTGATCCGTGGCAAGGCCGGCACCTCCGTCAAGCTGGTGTTGCGACGCAAGGGTCAGAACATCGACGTGCCGCTCACCCGTGAGCTGATCGAGCTGCATGCGGTGAATCACCAGATCAACGTGGCGCCCGACGGCACCAGGATCGGCTACATCCGGCTCAAGCAGTTCAATGCCAACGCCGTCAAGGACATGCGGGCCGCCCTGCAGGATCTGGAGGCCAACGCCGTGCAGGGCTACATCCTCGACCTGCGCAGCAACCCCGGCGGCCTGCTGTTCGCCAGCATCGAGATCGCCCGCCAGTGGTTGAACGAGGGCGTCATCGTCTCCACCAAAACCAAGGACGGCATCCAGAAGGTGGACAAGGCCGTCGGCCGCGCCCTCACCACCAAACCGTTGGTGGTGCTGGTGAATGAGGGCTCGGCCAGCGCCAGTGAAATCCTTTCCGGTGCGCTGCAGGACAACAAGCGTGCCGTGCTGGTGGGCCAGAAAACCTTCGGCAAGGGCCTGGTGCAGTCGGTCCGGCCGCTCTCCGACGGCTCGGGCATGACCGTCACGATCGCCAAATACCTCACCCCCGACAACCGCGACATCCACAAGCACGGGATTGATCCGGATGTGCTGGCGAAGATGACGGAGCAGGAGGCCCGTGGTCTCACCCTCCAGGACCTGGGCACCCGCAAGGACAGCCAGTACCGGGTGGCGGAATCCACCCTGATGAAGCAGCTGCGCCTGACGGGCACCCTGCAGAAGCCGTATCAGCCCGCCAGCTCCAACGTGCCCGCGGCGGTGGGCGGGCCCTGAGCTCAGGCCACGGGTTGCATCAGTCCGCCGCCCGGCGTGGAGTCGTCGTCGTCGTTTTCGGTGCGGTCGTTGAGCAGGGCGTAGAGGGCCAGGGCGGCCACGCTGAGCAGGAGCGGCCAGGCGGCAAGGCCGGAGCTGAGGGTTGCTGTACCGCCGATCAGGTCGGTTCCGAGCTCAGCCATGGGTCTTCACACAACTTTTCATAATCGTAACGAATCATGAGGGCTTGTGGCGGCGCCGCCCTCCGCAGCTCGCATCCGCGCCACGGGCCAGGGACTGTTCCAGGCCGAATCCATCCAAAAAGCCGTGGTA
>JBIIND010000030.1:0-10247 GCA_044337665.1 Cyanobium sp. | reverse complement strand
CACCGGAAGCCCCGGACGACTGCTGGCGCCGCGGTGGCAGGGTCTCGTAGACCTGCACGTAGGGGCTACGGGCCACCTCCTTGATCCGATACCGGCAGCCAGCCGCCTGCAGGCGCAGCTGGGCCTGGGTGAAGGCGTCCCTGGCTCTCACGGGTCCTCCGGCGTCTCATGCCAGAGAGTCTGGCCAAGCCTGAGAAACAAAGTTCCTCAAAACCGCTACGCACGGGGTCGAATGGCTACACACCGCTACGCACAGCCGGCTGGTTCGCGGAGGGCAGAACGACTGCGCTGCAGCGGGTCTGCCCCCGGATCCCCTGGCATTAAAGAAGTGGGTCGCCTGAGATTCGAACTCAGGACCAATCGGTTAAAAGCCGAGTGCTCTACCGCTGAGCTAGCGACCCGCCCGGAGGGCAGCCCTTTAGGGCTGAGCTGAAGGTATCACCCGGAGGGGGCCACCCGGCAAGCGCGTCGGCGGCGGTTGGCAGGGCCGAGAATCGCGCTAGCGACCCCCTTCTCCCGTGGCCGGTTCCGGCAGCCCTTCCCCTTGCCCGCCGTGGCCCCAGCCGCGGGTGCATGACGAGGCCTGGGTGGCCGAATCGGCCGTGCTGATCGGAGACGTGACCCTCGAGGCTGGGGCCAGCCTCTGGCCCACCGCCGTGGCCCGCGGAGATGTCTGCCCGATCGTGATCGGCGTGGGCAGCAACGTGCAGGACGGGGCGGTGCTGCACGGCGACCCGGGCCTGCCGGTCCGCATCGGGGCCGATGTGACCGTTGGCCATCGGGCGGTGATCCATGGCGCCACCCTGCGGGATGGCTGCCTGGTGGGCATCGGCGCGATCGTGCTCAGCGGCGTCACGGTGGGGGAGGGGGCGCTGGTGGGCGCTGGGGCGGTGGTCACCAGGGACGTGCCCGCCGGGGCGGTGGTGATGGGGGCTCCGGCCGTGGTGAAGCGGGAGCTCAGCCGCGAGGCGATCGATGCCCAGCGGGATCACGCCCGCCGCTACCGCCGGCTGGCGATGGTCCACGCCGGTCGCGGTGATGACCCGGGCTTCTGATCTTCGGAGGACGTGAAGCTTGGACGCGCCCTCCTCCCGCCCAGCGATCGCGGGGGCGATTCCGTAGGATCACTCAAACCTTGCTTGGTCGCTGCCATGGATCTCCGGGTCGTGCTCGTCGCTGCTCCCATCGTGCTGGCGGCGTCCTGGGCCGTGTTCCATATCGGCCGTGCCGCCGTGGGCCAACTGCAGTTGATGCTCAAGCGCGCCCGCGCCTGACCGTCCGCCTAGCCTGGGGCTGAGCGCAGCGGAAAGCGGTTGAACGGCAGCGACCACGGGAGCGGGCCGGCCAGCCCATCCGCGTTGACAGTTATCGGTGCAGGGCTGGCTGGTACCGAGGCCGCCTGGCAGATCGCCGAGGCAGGGCTGCCCGTGCGGCTTGTGGAGATGCGTCCGGCGCGTCGCTCCCCCGCCCACCACAGCGCCGAGTTCGCGGAACTGGTGTGCAGCAACAGCTTCGGAGCGCTCAGCAGCGACCGGGCCGCCGGGCTGCTGCAGGAGGAGCTCCGCCGGCTGGGCTCCCTGGTGATCCGCACCGCCGACCGCCATGCGGTGCCTGCCGGCGGTGCCTTGGCCGTGGATCGGGGCCGCTACAGCGCCGCCCTCACCGCCGCCCTCGAGGCCCATCCGCTTGTAACGGTGGACCGCCGCGAGCAGCTGGACCTGCCGCCCCCCGGAACGATCACGGTGCTCGCCACCGGACCCCTCACCAGCGAACCGCTGGCTGAAGAGCTGCGTGCCTTCACCGGACGGAGCGAGTGCCACTTCTTCGACGCCGCCAGCCCGATCGTCGAGGGGGAGAGCATCGATCTCAATGTGGCCTTCCGCGCCTCCCGCTACGACAAGGGCGACGCCGACTACATCAACTGCCCCCTGGATCGGGACCAGTACCTCGCCTTCCGCGAGGCCCTGCTGGGCGCCGAACAGGCGGAGCTCAAAGACTTTGAACAGCAGAACGCCTGCTTCTTCGAAGGTTGCCTGCCGATCGAGGAGCTCGCCCGCCGCGGCGAGGACACCATGCGCTATGGGCCCCTCAAGCCGATCGGCCTCTGGGATCCCCGCTGGGGCGACGTCAACGACCGGGAGGTGCGCCGCGCCCGCCGCGCCTACGCCGTGGTTCAGCTGCGCCAGGAGGACCGGGACGGCCGCCTCTGGAACCTGGTGGGCTTCCAGACCAACCTCAAATGGGGGGAGCAGAAGCGGGTGCTGCGCCTGATCCCCGGCCTGGCGGAGGCGGAATTCGTGCGCTTCGGCGTGATGCATCGCAATACTTTTCTGGAATCACCCCAGCTGCTCGATCCCACCCTCCAGTTCCGCCGCCGCCCCACCCTGCTGGCGGCCGGCCAGATCACCGGCACCGAGGGCTACGCAGCGGCGGTGGCCGGCGGCTGGCTGGCCGGCACCAACGCCGCCCGCCTCGCCCGAGGCCTGGAGCCCCTCTCCCTGCCACCCACCACGATGATCGGCGCCCTCACCCACTTCATCGCGGAGGCCCCAGGCACTGGCGCAGGCAAGCGGGGCGGCTTCCAGCCGATGCCGCCCAACTTCGGCCTGCTTCCCGAGCTGCCGGAGCGCATCCGTGACAAGCGCCGCCGCTGCGGGGCCTATCGCGACCGGGCCCTGGCGGATCTGGCGCCCTTCACCCGGTTGCAGGTCGCCGCGCCACCCGCCGGGGTGCCGCTGGTTGTGGCCGCTCGCTGACCCTGGTGGGCGGGAGAGCCGCAGACCCCCCCCGCTTCGGCTTCCCCCCGGTCAAAATCGGGCTGTGGTGGCCAGAACGTTCCCCCTACCCCCCCCTTCCCCTCCCGATGCAGATCCGCCTCGGCTGCGAGATCACCCTGCACTGCCCGGCCCCCACGCCGACGCTGGCCCTGGTCCATCCCCACAGCAGCCGACGCGACGACCTGGCCGGGCCCGAATGGCTGCGTCTGGGGCCGGAGCGCACCACGGAGGTGCTGGTCGACCGGGATGGCAACCGCTGGTGCCGCTTCCTGGCGGCCGTCGGCCCCACCACCCTGCGCTATGAGGCCACCCTGCACGACAGCGGGCAGCCTGATCCGGTGGTGCCCCAGGCCCGCGCCTGCTCGGTCGTCGCCCTGCCGATCGAGAGCTACCGCTTCCTCAACCCCAGCCGCTACTGCGACAGCGACGGCCTGGTGGATCTGGCCTGGCGGGAATTCGGCCACCTGCCGCCTGGCTGGCCCCAGGTGCAGGCGATCTGCGACTGGGTGCACGGTCACATCGCCTACGACGGCAGCGCCGCTTCGCCGGATCACACCGCCGCCGACGCCCTGCGGGAGGGCCGTGGTGTGTGCCGCGATTACGCCCATCTGGCGATCGCCCTCTGCCGTGCCCTCAACATCCCGGCCCGCTACTGCAGCGGCTACCTCAGTCAGGACGTGCCCCATCCGGACGAGCCGAACCTGGATTTCTCCGCCTGGTTCGAGGCCTGGCTGGAGGACCGCTGGTATGTCTTTGACGCGCGCCACAATGTGCCGCGGGTGGGGCGGGTGCTGATCGGCCGTGGCCGCGATGCGGCGGACGTACCCTTCCTGCGAACCTTTGGCCCCCACCGCTTGGATGGCTTCGCGGTGATCACCGAATCCGAGCCGCCGCAGGCGGCGATCGCTGGGCCCGAGCCGGGCGGCTTGACGGAAATCGTGGCGGCGCTGCCAACGGCCTAGTTGCGGTTGACCGACTGCTGCAGCGGCAGGGGCACCGGCCCGCTGGTGCACAGGCCGGTGCGCACCGAACAACGGCCCGCCGCGTCCACCCCATGGGCGACTTCGTGGCGCTCCAGCTCCTCCAGGAGCCACTGCTCGCACAGGGTGCTCAGACTCACCCCCTGGCGCCCCGCCGCGGCCCTCAGGCGTTCCTGCAGGTCGGGTTCCAGGGTCACGGTGGAGAAGGCGGAGGACGACGTGGTCACGGCGACCGGCGAGTGCAGATCTCAGCATGACCGAAACCGGTGCGCGTCAGCCAGTGGCTATCTGCAGGATCTCTGCCGTTGGTCGCTTGCCGGATCGTTCGATGGGGGTTGTTCGCGCCCTGGCGAGGCTGGGCCGGATCGGGAATGGCGCGCGGTGGTTCAGACCGCCAACCCCTAAGGTCTCCCGACCCGCTGCCATCCCCGGTGACCCCTCCCCTCGCCCCCGCCTGGGATGTGATCGTGGTCGGTTCGGGGATCGGTGGCCTCGTCACCGCCAGCCAGCTGGCGGCCAAAGGGGCGAAGGTGCTGGTCCTGGAGCGCTACCTGATTCCGGGCGGCAGTGGCGGTAGCTTTCGGCGCGGGGGCTACACCTTTGATGTGGGCGCCTCGATGATCTTCGGCTTCGGGGAGAAGGGCCACACCAACCTCCTCACCCGTGCGCTGGCGGATGTGGGCGAGCACTGCCCCACCATCCCGGATCCCGCCCAGCTCGAATACCACCTCCCCGGAGGTCTCACCGTGGCGGTGGAGCGGGACTACGAACGTTTCCTCGCCGCTCTCACCGCTCTCTTTCCCCACGAGGCCACGGGCATCCGCGCCTTCTACGACACCTGCTGGAGCGTCTTCCGTTGCCTCGACGCGATGCCCCTGCTCTCCCTGGAGGATCCGGCCTACCTGGCCAAGGTGTTCTTCCGCGCCCCGCTGGCCTGCCTCGGCCTGGCCCGCTGGCTGCCGGTGAATGTGGGGGCGGTGGCCCGTCGCCACATCCGCGATCCCCAGCTGCTCCGCTTCATCGACATGGAGTGCTTCTGCTGGTCGGTGATGCCAGCGGATCGCACGCCCATGATCAATGCCGGCATGGTGTTCTCCGATCGCCACGCCGGCGGCATCAACTATCCGCAGGGTGGTGTGGGCGTGATCGCCGAGAAGTTGGTGGCGGGTCTGGAAGCCCATGGCGGCACGATCCGCTACCGCGCGCGGGTGCGGCAGGTGCTGATCGAAGGGGAGGGGGGCGACGCTCGGGCCGTGGGGGTGACGCTCGCCAGCGGGGAAACCCTGCGCGCCCGCCGGGTGGTGAGTAACGCCACCCGCTGGGATACCTTCGCCGGCGACGGCTCCCCCGCCACCACCCTGGTGGACGCGTCCCACACTCCGCCGGGCGAGGCCACCTGGCGCCGTCGCTATCGCCCCTCCCCCTCCTTTCTTTCCCTCCACCTGGGGGTGAAAGCCGAGTTGATCCCGCCCGGTACCCATGTGCACCACCTGCTGCTTGAGCGCTGGGACGACCTGGAGGCTGAGCAGGGCACGGTGTTCGTCTCGATGCCCACCCTGCTCGACCCATCCCTGGCCCCCTCCGGCCACCACATCGTGCACACCTTCACCCCCTCCGCCATGGAGGCCTGGCGAGAACTTTCCCCGGTCGAGTACCGGGCGAAGAAGCAGGCGGATGCCGATCGGCTGATCGCTCGCCTGGAGACGATCCTGCCAGGTCTGGCGGGGGCAATCACCCACCGGGAGGTGGGAACCCCCCGCAGCCACCGCCGTTTCCTCGGCCGCTTCGCCGGCAGTTATGGCCCCATTCCCGCCCGCACCCTCCCGGGCCTGCTGCCGATGCCCTTCAACCGCACCGGCGTGCGTGGCCTCTACGCCGTCGGGGATTCCTGCTTCCCCGGCCAGGGGCTCAATGCCGTCGCCTTCAGCGGCTTCGCCTGCGCCCATCGCATCGGCGCCGACCTGGGCCTCAACCCTTGGCGCCTGCCGGCTTGAAAGACTTGGTCAAGGCAGCGCTGTTCGTGGTGAACAACGCTCCGCATTTTCCCGGGCAACTCCTCACCGGCAAAGGCTGCATGCAGGGCGGCCTCCGCTGAACTTGTGCTAAGGTTGCAATTTGCAAACTTTCAATTGCAATTGATCAGAATAAGCTGCCATTTAGTGGGAAAGCTTTGTTTCGAATTTCTCTTCCTGTAGTCAGTGAGTTGCTTGGACCTGTTGATCCACGTCGGCCTGCATAAAACCGGCACAACCACTGTGCAGGAGGTGCTGTTTGCCAACTCACTGGCACTCAAAACTCATGGCATTCTTTATCCTGAAACTGGCCTTTTTGGCTCCCAGCATGCCCTGATCCCAGGATGTTTCATCGCGAACCATCCTTTTTTGCATTTGGCGTCAGCAAATGACTCCTTGCAGTTTTACCTCGACTCCCTCCGTCTGGAGCTCGATCAGGTCCGGCCCGCCTTGACCGTCATCAGCTCGGAAGTCTTCACGGAGATCATCCATGAAAGGGAAACTTGTTTGGAGCTGATCGATGTCCTTTCTCTCCCATTCTCCCGAACGAGCTTGCTGCTCACCCGCCGCAAAGCTCCGGAGTTGGCTCTGTCCAATCTCAAGCATCGGCAGCGGGAACACTTCGCAGAATCAAGCATGGAATGTCCTGAGGCGATCATGAATCCTTTGGCGGCTTTCCACGAGGCATCCTCCTTGGCTGAGCAGGCGGCCAGATTCTGGCAAGAGTCTGGTTTGACTGTGCACGAGCGCACTATGGAGGAGGCTTCAGGCTCCCTGGCTGATCACTATTTGGGTGATATTTTTGAGGAGTATAGTTCAGATGCGAGATCCCTTCTTTGCCCGGAAACAAATCCTGCCATCAGCGCTCTCAATCGCTTGAATTCGGATGACCTTGATTCCGTGGCGTACCTAACCCTGTTCCTGTTGGGCAATGCCTGCGATACTTTTCTCTTCACTCGCAAATCCACACTCGCAATCATTGTCGATGAATGCGCCGATGCTGTGCTCCGCCATTCTCCCTTCCCTGTTATCGGCACAGGGCACTTGCTTCGCTACCTGAATTATTTCCTTGCTGGGGATCAGCCGTGCCTGAGCGCACTCATCCCAACCACACAAAAGATCCTTGCCTTGGCCCATGCTGGCCTCGATCAACAGCAAATCAGCGCCCTGCTCGCCGTCGTCAATCATGTGAAGCGACGCGTCGCGACCCACACCCCCCTCCCGGAACCCCACCTGTAGCGACAAGATTTGCCTGCGGTTTCAGTGCCGGAAGCTGGTGTGGGTCATCGGCGCCGGCATGGGCATCGTCAGGCTCTCGAACCAGGCCACATCCCGGGCGATGTCCTCCAGCAGCTCATCGGCCAGGGGTCGGGTGAAGCCGGCTCGCACCACGAAGCGCAGCACAGACCGCTCCTGCTGGTCCGCCGGCAGGGTGTAGGCGGGCACCAGCCAGCCACGCTCACGCAGCTTGTCGGCGAGGTGAAACACGCTCCATTGGCGCACCCGCCGATCCAGCTCCACGCAGAACACCGGCAGCTGGCCGAGGGGATGGCTCACCAGCTGCAGCGGCGCGATCGCGGCGATGCCGTCAGCGAGATGGCTGGCGATCGCTTCGAGGGCCTCCATGCGGTGGCGGTAGCCGTTGCGCCCCAGGTGGATGAAATTGAAGTACTGCCCCACCACCTGCGCACCCGGGCGGGAGAAATTCATGCCGATGGTCGGTGTCACCCCGCCCAGGTAATTCACGTCGAAGCGCAGTTCCGCCGGCAGCAATCCATCATGCCGCCAGAGCACCCAACCCACGCCGGGCAGAACTCCGCCGTACTTATGGCCGCTGGCATTGATCGACCATACCCGTGCTAACCGGAAGTCCCAGCACAGATCGGGAGACAGAAAGGGAGCGACGAATCCCCCGGAGGCGGCATCCACATGGATCGGCACCTCCAGCCCCGTGCTCTCCTGGACGGCGTCAAGGGCGGCGGCGATACCCGCCACCGGCTCATAACTGCCGTCGACCACGCTGCCCAGCACCGCCACCACCCCGATCGTGTCGGCGTCACAGGCTGCGGCGGCCGCGGCGGGCTGCAGATGCAGGCAGTCCGCCGTGAGAGGCACGAAGCGAGGCTCCACATCGAAGTAGGCGCAGAACTTGTCCCAGCACACCTGGCGGTTGGCACCCATCACCAGATTCGGACGACCGCCAGCCCCGCCCGTCCCAGCGCTGCCCGCGCCGCGTCGTCGCCGCCAGTGCCAGCGCATCACCAGACCCGCCAGCATGCAACCTTCGCTGGATCCGGTGGTGGAGGTGCCCACCGCGTCGGCGGGGTCGGGGGCGTGCCAGAGATCGGCCAGCATGTGCAGACAGCGCTGCTCCAGGTCGGTGGTCTGCGGATACTCGTCTTTGTCGATGATGTTCTTGTCGGCGCATTCCTCCAGCAGCCGTCGCGGCTCCGGCTCCATCCAGGTGCCCACGAACGTCGCCAGATTCAGCCGGGCGTTGCCGTCCAGCATCAGGTGGGCGTGGATCAGCTCGTAGGCCACGTCCCCGCGCAGTCCTTCCTCTTCGAATCGCTCGCCCGGCAGGTCATCCGGCAGATGGGCGGCGCTGGAGCGGGCCCGCAGCTGGCTGCGCAGGCCCGGGTGGGGCCCATCAGGTCCTGGGCCAGGGGGGACAGGGGGGCGGGCACCCATGCGATCCCGAGCGGACAGGCCCCCATGATTGCTCCCGCTCCCCCTTCGCGCCGGAAAACCGTCCGACCCGATGCCACGGCGGGAGGGTTGTTCTCCATAGGCTTCCACGAGCCTTGCCGTTTCAGGGGCGCCTGCCATGTCCGCCACACCCCTCCCCAGCTCCAGGGACCTGGCCCTCTACCTCGAAGCCCGGGGCGACCTCGGCAAACCCTGGATGTGGCAACTCCTGCGCCTCTCCAAGCTCAAGGAATCGAAGGACAGCCTGCCGCCCGAGGAATACATGCGCCGGCTGCAGGAGGCCCATGCCGACCTCATGCGGCTCGGTGAATTCTGGAAGGGACGGGAAGCGGAAGTGTTCGGGGGCCGCTACACCCCCGCCGCGTTGATCGAACCCCTGCCGGGCTCGCCTGAGGACCGCTGAACCCGCCGCGATGCATCCCGTCCCGACCGATCGGCGCGTCTACCCCATGGCGCCCTTGATTCGCTTCACCCTGCTGGGCCTTTACCTGGCCCTGGTGCTACCCCTCCCGTTCCTGGCCCCCCCCGAGCTGAGGCTCCCCCTGGCGGTCGCCCTTCCGCTGGGTCTCGGACTCGTCGTCGCCGCCACCAGTGAACGGGTGGAACTGGATGGGGAAGGTCTGCGGGTGGGTCACCCCCGCTGGTGCGCCTGGTGGCTGCGGCGCGGCTGGAGCCTGTCCTGGGCAAGGGTCCAAGGCCTCACGCCCGTCGCCACCAGCCAGGGCGGCCGGGTCTGGTATGTCCGCAGCGCGGGGGGGGAGGGCGTGGCCGCTGGCCGCGCCCATCTGTTGCCCCAGAGGGTCGCCCGCTTTGACGACTTCCTTGCCCGTTTTGCCGCGGCCAGTGGTGTGGATACGGGTGCCGTGGGCCGCATCTCCCCCCCCTGGACCTATCAATTTCTTGCCGTTCTCTGTGCGATCCTGGTGCTCGTTGAGGTGATCGGCCTGGCCGTGATGCCCCGCCCCTGATTCAACCGTTGAGGCTGAAGAAAAGGAAGTGATTCGTGTCAGTGGCGACTTGAGCCGTTGCTGGGTACGAGAAGGGATCCTGGTGTGCTTCCCAGGCTCTCTTCCGCCTCGGGCAAGGTGTCGAGACTGAATCGATAACCCTGCTGGCGCATCGTTTCAATGCCGCCGCCTTCGCCGAGGCCCGCCTGCTCGAGCTTGCGCCGCAGGGTGAGCACCTGGGTGTCCACGGACCGGGGTCCGCCGCTGAACGGTGGCCAGGCCATGCGAAGAAGCTCCTGGCGGCTGCGCACCACGCCTGGGGGCATCAGCAGGGCGCAGAGCAGGGCGAACTCCCGGGGGCTCAGTTCCACGGGCTGGTCGCGCAGGGTGACCTGGCGGAGCAGCAGATGCACCTCGAGCGGACCGACGCAGACCCGCTCCTGCAGCCCGTTGCCACTGCGGCGCAGCAGGGTGCGGCAGCGGGCCGCCAGCTCCTCCAGACCAAAGGGTTTGCGAAGCACATCATCGGCGCCGGCATCCAGCAGGGACACCACAGGTTCCGAGCCGGAGCGGGCCGTGAGCACCATCACCGGGCAGTGCAACTGGGCGGCCAGGCGCAGGGCTGAAGTCTCCTCCAGCAATTCCGCGCTCACCAGCAGATCGGGGGATTGTTCCTGGCAGATTTCGATCGCCTCCCGTGCCGTCGCCACTGCCGCAGCGAGATGGCCGTCCTGGCGCAGGCGCTGGGCAAGGACCGTGCGCAATGTGGCGTGGGGGTCAACCACCAGGACCCGTTTGGGATGCCCTCCGGTTTCGGACGTT
>JBIIND010000351.1:0-2703 GCA_044337665.1 Cyanobium sp. | reverse complement strand
TCGCCGCGGCCTGGGCGCGCTCCCCTCACGGCGGAGGCTCGACCCGGATCCGGGCAGCCCAGCCCTGGTGCGGCCCCTGCTTCCCTTCACCCGGGAGGACACCGGGCGGATCTGCCGCGAACTCGGTCTGCCGGTCTGGATCGATGGGAGCAATGACGACCCCCGCTTCGCCCGCAACCGGGTGCGGGCCGAGGTGCTGCCGGTGCTGGAGGCCCTGCACCCCGGCTGCGCCCGGCGGATCAGCGCCCAGGCGGAGCGATGGGCCAGGGAGCTGGACGGGGACGGGGAACTGCTGACGCTCGCCCTGGAGTCCCTGGCCGTCCCGGCAGGCGCTCCGGCCCAGGCGAGCCTGGACCGGCGGCGATTCACAGCCCTCTCCCAGGCCGGTCAGGCCCGCCTGCTGCAACACTGGCTGCAACGCCATGGCCGCCCCCTGCTGGCCAGCGATTGCCTCGCCCAGCTCCTGACCCGACTGCCGCCCCCGCGGGGTCCAGGCCGAATGGACCTGGCCGATGGATGGCAACTGGGCTGGCAAACCAGCACACTGGACCTAATTCACCCGGAGCCCCATGGCTGAGTTCGCCGATATGGGCGATCCCACCCAGCTCTACATGGCGATCGAAAAGGCGTACTGCGAAGACCGCTGGCCCGACGTCCTGGAACAGGGGCAGACCCTGCTGGACCGTCTGCCGGCGGACGACCTCGGTATGCGCCAGCGCCTGCAGCTGCTGCTGGCGCATACCCACCTCTACGGATTCGGCGATCGGGATTCGGCGGGTGATCTCTATCGCTCGGTGCAGGACAGCCCGGCCGAAACGGCCTTGCGACAGATCGCAGCCCAGGGGCTGCAGCAATGCGCCTTGCCGGCGCCTCCCCCCACCGTCGCCAACCTGGAAACCAGTGCCCCCCCCGAGCCGGAGGAGGAGGCGGAGCCGGAGGAGGAGCCCGGGCGGGGCGAGACGGCCAGTCCACAAACCGCCGCGCCGGTGATCCCCTGGCTGGAGAGCCCGCTGTCCGCCAGGAAGACGGAAACCCCGCAGAGCGGAGCGCCCGGGGCCCTGATCCCGGATGTGATTGAGGAGAGCGAGCTGATCGAGGTGCACCAGGCGGACCCCGCCCTCGCCGAAGAGCTTGAGCTGAAGGAGACACCCGCGGATCCGGAAACCGCCCAGCAATGGGAGGAGGACCCGGAACTCCTGAAAAGCCTGCTCAAGATCGAGCTCTTCTGAGCCCTTCGGCGCCACCGGAGGCCGGCGCCGAAGGGCCTGGGGCGGGGCTCAGCCTGCGGCGGCGGAGCGGCGGCGGCGGGCGCGACCGGCCGGCTCCAGCTCCTGCACGGGCGGGGCAGACTTGTCTGCCGCCACCGGAGCCGCGACGGGCGCCGCAGCGCGCACCACCTCTCGGGAGACTTCCCTGGGAGAGCTGCCGCCGGTCTCCCGACGCAGGCGGGGCGCCGGACGGGTATCGCCCTCAGGCTCAGCCTGACCCCGGTAGGGGGGGGTTCCCGCGGGGGCGGGATGCACCAGGCAGACGATCAGGGGCTCCACCTGGAGCTCGCGGCGCAGGCGCCGCTGCAGACCCACCTCCACTTCCCGCTGCACCCCCACCCAATCGACCTCCGGGGCCTTGCCGCCGGTGTTGCGGCACAACTGATTCCAACGGTTCTCCAACACCCAGCCGATTTCCCGCTCCGACCAGATCGAGAGCTTGCGCGGGTCGGCGGTGGTGACCACCCCGCGCAGGTGAACCCGAGCGGGGGCCGTCATGACGCCGTCCTGGCTGATGGTGGCCAACAGGGTGATCACCCCGTCCTCCGCCAGCTGCTGGCGCTCCTTCAGCACCCGGGCGTCGATGATGCCGGTGCGGGAGCCATCGAGCAGTTCGATGCCGGCCTTGACGGGATCGCCCTTGCGGAGCGAGTCCGGAGTGAGCTCGACCGCATCTCCGTTATCGATGATCAGGGTGTGATCGGCGGGGATGCCCATCGAATGGCCCGTGCGGGCATGGGCCACGAGCATGCGGTGCTCACCGTGCACCGGCACGAAGAACTTCGGACGGGTGAGGGCCAGCATCAGTTTGTGGTCTTCCTGGCTGCCGTGGCCGGAGACATGGATGCCCTCTCCCTTGCCGTAGACCACCTTGGCGCCGAGCATCATCAGACGGTCGATCGTGTTCACGACCGAAATCGTGTTGCCCGGGATTGGACTGGCGGAAAAGATGATGGTATCCGTCGACTTCACCTGCACCTGCGGGTGTTCGCCTCGGGAGATGCGGCTGAGGGCAGCCAGTGGCTCCCCCTGGCTGCCGGTCATGAGCAGCAGGGTTTCGCGATCGGGCAGGTCGCGAATCTGTTTGATCGGCACAAACAGATCATCCGGGCAATGCATGTAGCCGAGTTCGCGCGCCTTGGCGATGACGTTGAGCATGGAACGCCCCAGCAGGGCCACCTTGCGGCCGTGCTTCATGGCCAGCTCGAGGATCATCGCCACGCGCTGGGTGGAGCTGGCGAAGGTGGTGATGATCACCCGCCCCTCCGCGTTACCGAAGTGACGGTCGAGGTTGGGGAAGACGGAGCGCTCCGGAGGCGTGAAGCCGGGCAGCTCAGCATTGGTTGAGTCGGAGAACAGACAGAGCACCCCCTTTTCGCCATAGTGGGCCAGGCGCTGGATGTCGAAGTTCTCCCCATCCACCGGCGTGTGGTCA
>JBIIND010000350.1:0-2707 GCA_044337665.1 Cyanobium sp. | reverse complement strand
ATCTCCTCCCGCAGCTCCTCAAGCTGCATCAGCTCCTGCACCTGACGGCCCAGGGTGATCTCCTGCTCGTGGGAGAGCAGGGGCACCCGGCCGATGTCGCGCAGGTAGGAGCGGACCAGATCCCCATCCATTGAGGGCAGCTGGCGCACGCTGGGGCCGGCCACAGCAAGGGCGGGAGCGGCGGGGGCCGTGGGGATGACGGCGGTGGAGGAGAGGGCGTAGACCACGACCGGCGGACATAACGGTGTGTAAAGCCTAACCTCAAGAAGTGTGAACCCCTCTCAGAAAGGCCGCCCGCGAATCGAAAGATTTTCTGCTGCCCGGGCCGGCCCCAGGGTTCTCAGGCCTTGGCCCCCAGCCAGGACACCAGCCAGGAGGCGGTGCGGAGGTAGATGAACACCCCCACCACGTCCGTGGCGGTGGCGATGAACGGCGCCGACATCAGGGCCGGATCCAGCCCGATGCGATCGAACAGCAGGGGCAGGGCCGCGCCCGCGGTGGCCGCCAGGGTGGTGATCGCCACGAGGCTCACGCCGGCGGCGGCGGCCACCAGCCAGCTGTGGGACACATAGGCCGACCAGGGCACGACCACCACCACCATCAACAGACCGAGAAGAGCCCCCGCCACCGCCTCCCGGCCCACGGCAAGGGCGGGGCCCAGGCTCTGGATCCGCTGGGTGCTCAGACCACGGATCACAACCGTGGAGCTCTGGGCTCCCACATTGCCACCGGTACCGATCAGCAGCGGAATGAAGGCCGCCAGCACCACCACCTGCTTGAGCACGGTGTCCATCGAGGCGATCACCGCGGCGGTGCCGCTGTTCGCCAGGAGCAGGACCAGCAACCACACCACCCGACGCCGGGCGACGGTGAAGAGGTTGCTCTGGAAATAGTCGTCCTCGTCACCGGCCTGAACCGCCCCCGCGGCATAGAGATCACGGGTGGCCTCCTGCTGGATCACGTCGATCACGTCGTCGACGGTGACGATTCCCACCAGGCGGTCCTCCCGGTCCACCACCGGCACGGCCAGAAAGTCATAGCGCTGGATGATGCGCGCCACCTCCTCCTGCTCGGTGTCGGTGCTCACCTTGAGCACCTCGCGGGTCATCACATCACCGAGGCGCTGCTCCGGATCGGCGGTCACCAGGTCGCGCAAAGACAGCATGCCCGTGAGATGGCGCGAGGCATCGGTGACGTAGAGGCTGTAGATCGTCTCCGTGTCCCGGGCGCGGCGGCGCACGATCTCCAGGGCCTGGGCGGCGCTGTGGAACTCCTTGAGATCGATGTATTCCGTCGTCATCAGACGACCGGCGGTCTCCGGGGCGTAGCCCAGCATCTGGGCCGTGACCCGCCGCTCCGAGGGGCTCAGTTCCGCCAACAGGCGACGCACCACCTTCGCGGGCAGCTCATCGAACAGCCGCACCCGATCGTCGGGGGACATCTCCTCGACCAGCTCCAGCACCTCGCCGGAGCGAAGGCGCTCCAGCAGGCTCTGTTGGACCGGTGGCTCCAGGTACTCGTAGACCTCGATCGCCTCGTCCTTCGGCAGCAGGCGGAAGGCGAGGGCCTGCAGGGTTCGCGGGAGGGTCCCGATCGCCTCCGCCGCATCCACGGGCTGCACCGGAAAGAGCAGCAGCTTGGCGCCGTCGTAATTCGCCGCCTCCAGCAGGCTCTCCAGCTGACGTGCCACCACATCGGCGACAGCGGACGCCTCACTCATGGGCAGGGCATCGGCGGCACCCCTGAAGTGTATGGGGGGGACCGCTAAGGTCCTGGAAACTCCTCCCCGCAGCCCCCGGCCATGTCGATCAACGTCAGTGAGGTTGTCGTCCGCAGCGCCGATGGCCAGGAGCGTCGCCTGGGCGAATGGGCCGGCACGGTGCTGTTGATCGTGAATGTGGCAAGCCGCTGCGGCTTCACCACCCAGTACGCCGGCCTGCAGACCCTTCAGGACACCTACGGCAGCCGTGGCTTTGCCGTGCTCGGTTTCCCCTGCAACGATTTCGGAGCCCAGGAACCTGGCACCCTGCCTGAGATCCGGGAGTTTTGCTCAGCCACCTACGGCGCCAGCTTCGATCTGTTCGACAAGGTGCACGCCACCGGCGCAAAAACCGAGCCCTATCTCACCCTCACCCAGGTGGAGCCGGCGGGCGACGTGGCCTGGAACTTCGAGAAGTTTCTGGTGGGGCGGGACGGCGCCGTGCTGGGGCGGTTCAAGAGTGGCGTCGCCCCCGACTCGCCGGAACTGAACGCGGCCATCGAAGCGGCTCTGGAGGCCTGAGGCCGGCGCCGCCTCAGGATCGATAGGCGGTCAGCCGCGCAGCCAGCCGCGGGTGGGGCCGCCACCCCGGCTGCTCGCTTCCACACGAAGCCAGCGGCGACCTGCCGGCGAGACCCATTCGTGCACCACCCGCAGGGGCACCCCCGCCTCCACCTTGACCAGGAGCGGCGCCTGCCGCTGCGGGGCGCACTGCAGATTGAGGCAGGTGGAGCTGAGCAGCGGATCGAGGGCGCTCTGGCGGCGACGCACCTCAGGCAGCCGCCGATCCCCACCGCCGGCGGGCAATGCCGCCGGCGCCACAAGGGCAAAACCAAGCAGGGCCAGGGCCTGCCAACTGGACCAGCCCAGGGGGGCGAAGCGAAGGGCCGCCGATCGGGAGGAAGGGGCCATTCAGATGTCGAGCTGGGTGAGATCCAGCTCGGCGCT
>JBIIND010000349.1:0-2708 GCA_044337665.1 Cyanobium sp. | reverse complement strand
CCGCGAACCGGCCGGTGCTTCTCTCCCTGGTGCCCACCCAGCTGGGTCGCCTTCTCGCCGAGGACGCCGGTCGTGCCTGGCTGGCTGGCTGCCGGGTGATCTGGGTGGGGGGCGCCCCGCTGCCGGAGTTCCTGGCGGCGGCGGCACGGCGGGCCGCTCTGCCCCTGGCCCCCTGCTACGGCGCCACCGAGACCGCTGCGATGGTGACGGCCCTGGCGCCCGCCGATTTCCTGGCGGGGGCAACGGGCTGCGGCCGGCCGCTTCCGGACGTGCGACTGCGCACCGGTGCCGACGGCGCCCTGGAGGTGCGCACCGCGCGGCTGAGTCCGGGTTGGCTGGAGGGGGGGAGCCTCCGGCCCCTGCCCCTGGTGGGGGAGGGCTGGTGGCGCAGCGGGGATGGCGCTGTCCTCGATGGGGAAGGCGCCCTGCACCTGAGGGGGCGGCTGGATGGCGCCCTGCTCAGCGGCGGGGTGACCGTGTTCCCCGAGCCGCTGGAGGAGCGCCTGATGGAGGAGGCCGCCGCCGCCGGACTGCCCCTCGCCGCGGCCCTGCTGCTGGCGGAGGACGACCCGGAATGGGGCCAGCGGCTGGTGGCGCTGGTGCGGCCCGCCGTCGGCGTGGCCCCGGATCCCCTGCTGGCGGCCCTGGCTGCGCTGGTGGCCGCCTGGCCGCCGGCCGAGCGGCCGCGGCGCTGGCTGGTCTGCCCCGACCTGGCGCCCACCAACTCCGGCAAGTGGGAACGGGGTCGCTGGCGCCTTTGGCTTCAGCGCCGGCCAACCGCCCCGGCGCCTGCTTAAGTTGCCGACGCCCCCATCTGTGGGCCGTTCCGCTGACTCCCCTGATCCTTCCGCCGCTGCCCCCGCTGTTGCCGTCCTCCCGGGAGCCGTTGCGCTTTCCCGGGGCCGCGAAGCGCACCTTGCGCTGCTGGCGTCGCCTGATCCTCTGCCTCTGCGGACTGCTTTCCGCGCTGGCCCTTGCCGCCGCCTGCGCCGATGGCCTCCAGCTGCTGGAGCTGCTCGCGGGCCTGCTGCCCCTTCAGGTGGTGGCCCTGCTGTGGCTGGTGACGCGTTTCGTGGCATCCCGTGCGGAACAAGAGATGATTCGCTAGACCAAGGTCATTCGTGCGTGGTCGATGACCGACAGCAATCCAACCGAAATCAGCAACAAGAAGCTGGCCGCCGGACTTCTCGGGATCTTTCTCGGCTGCTTCGGGGTGCATAAGTTCGTGCTGGGCTACACCACTCCTGGCGTGATCATGCTGGTGGTGAGCATTGCCGGCGGAGTTCTCACCTGTGGAATCGCCAGCTTCGTGATGGGGGTGATCGGCTTGATCGAGGGAATCATCTACCTCACCAAGACGCCCGAGGAGTTCAAAGCCACCTATCTCGACGCGGTGCGGCCGTGGTTCTGAAGCGGGCGGGCGTGGGTCTGATCGGCCTGGCCGCCATCGCCAGCACCGCCAGCTTCGCCACCCTGTCGGAGGGGGGCTTCGATCCGCTCGCCGTGCTGACCAGCCTGTTGCCGCTGCAGCTGACCGCCCTGATCTGGGCCCTGACCTCGGCCCCTAAAGCGGCCGCACGCCGCCAGCCAGCGCCGAGGCCTCCAGCCAGCGATGGATGGGCACCGGCAGGGAGCAGCGGGTCCGGCTGGCCGGGTGGATCGCCAGGTGCTGGGTGAGGCCCCGGGCCACCTCCTCGCCGTCGCGGCGGAAGCGGTAGTGCACCGCGAAGCCGCCGGGATCCCGTCGCTCGGGGCTCAGGGCGATGGCCAGGGGATCGCCGCACCGCAGCGGCTGGCGGAAGTCGGCGGCGCAGTGGACAATCGGGAGGGTCACCTCCGGCGTGTGTCCCGGGCCCGGAAAGATCGCGCCGGCTGGGATCCCGAAGCGCTCCAGGCTCTCCTCGTAGGCCTCATGGCACCAGCGCAGCAACTGGTGGAAGTGCATCACCCCGGCGGCGTCCGTCTCCCCGAAGCGCACCGTGCGGCAGAGCAGCAGCCAGCTGGTGGGATCCATGGGCCGGGGGTGCGCCAGGGCCAGCCAATGCTGACAGCCGGCGACGCCGTTGCCGGGCTCCACCTTTCATCCCGGCGGGAAGGTGCGCCAGCCCAGGGCCCATTGCAGCGCCAGCCGGCAGGCCCAGTAGGCCAGCAACGCCATGGAGCCGACGCCGAGCGCCCGGGGCCACGGCCTCCCGACCCTTTCCCCCAGGCGCGGCAGCAGGCACCGCTGCCGGAGTGCCAGCAGCGACCAGCCCAGCAGGCCCGCCGCCAGCAGCGGCCCGAAGGCGTGCAGTTGCAGGGAGCCCCCCAGATCGCCGCGTAGGGCGGCGCAGGTGGCGCGGGTGAGATAGCAGGTGGGACAGGGGATGCCCGTGAGCGCCCGCAGGGGGCAGGGCCAGCCGGGCAGGTCGGTGTGGCCGCCCTTGAGCCAGAGATAGGCCGTGAGGGTGGCGGGGAGGACGCCCCCCCCGTGCTGGAGCCGACGCAGGAAACGGTTCAGGCGCTGGGCCTCGACCTGCAACGGTCAGCGGTCAACCGAACCCATGATCACATCGATCGAGCCGAGGATCGCCATGATGTCGGCCACCTTGGCCCCCTTGAGGATGTGGGGGAGGATCTGGAGGTTGTTGAGGTCGGCGGCGCGAATCTTGAACCGCCAGGGCGTGACGTCGTCGTTGCCCTGCAGGAAGACACCGATTTCCCCCTTG
>JBIIND010000388.1:0-2717 GCA_044337665.1 Cyanobium sp. | reverse complement strand
ATGATCTGGCCGAGGGTGCCGGAGGCGGCGATCACGCCGCTGGCCAGGGAGCGGTCGTAGCCGGCCCGCAGCATGGCGGGCAGGGAGATCAGGCCCATGGTGGTGACCGTGGCCGCCACCACGCCGGTGGTGGCGGCCAGCAGCGCCCCCACCAGCACCACCGCCAGGGCCAGGCCGCCGCGCACGCGGCCCAGCAGCTGGCCCATCGCCTCCAGCAGCCCCTCGGCGATGCCCGATTTCTCGAGCATCGCCCCCATGAACACAAACGCCGGAATCGCCAGCAACGTGAAGTTGCTCATGATCCCGAAGATGCGCTGGGGCAGGGCGTTGAGGAACTGGGGCTCAATCACCCCCAGCGCCATGCCGATCAGGGCGAACAGCACCGATACGCCGCCCAGGCCGAAGGCAACGGGAAAGCCGCTGAGCAGGGCCGCCACCAGCGCCAGGGCCATCGCCGGCCCCAGCCACTCGCCCGGCAGGACGGTGATCACATAACCGAAGGCCTCGAACTCCATCGCGCCGTTACTCCGGCTGGACCACCGCTTCGCCTGAACGGGCGTGCCGGGCCCGCAGGGCGCTGGCCAACCCCTGCAGACTGAGCAGGGCAAAACCGACCGGGATCAGGCTGCGGGGCCAGGCGCGGGGCAGGCCGCCCGGATCGGGGGAGGCCTCCTGGATCCGCCAGGCCTGCAGGGCCGGCTCGATCGAGAGGGCCAGCACCAGCAGGGCGAAGGGGAGCAGCAGCAGCAGCGTGCCCCACCACTCCACCCGTCGGCGCCGCCGCTCACTCCAGCCGCTACTGAGCACATCGATGCGCACGTGGCTGTCGCGCTGCAGCGTGTAGCCCAGGCCGAGCAGGAAGGCGAGGGAGAAGAGCAGCCACTGGGCCTCGATCAGGGCGTTGGAGCTGAGGTTGAGGCCCAGGGCCAGACCCACGTAGCGGCCGATCACGTTCCACACCCCCAGGCCGAGCATCAGCAGCAGGGCCAGGCCACCGAGGCGGCCGGCCTGGCGGTTGAGGGCGTCGATGGGCCGGATCCAGGGGTGGGGAGGGCGCTCACTCATGGCCGGGGCCTGGCGAAGCTGAAATTGGCGAAGGAGAGCTCGTTGATGCGGTTCCAGTCCTGCACCCCAGCGCGGAAGCGGCGCCACTCGCCATACAGGGCGGCGAAGCCGGCATCGCTGCGGCCGATGTCGGCGAACAGCGCCTCGCTGGCGGCGCGGGCAGCCGTGAGAATCGGGTCGCCGTAGAACTCCAGCTGGGTGGTGCCCTTCTGCAGGCGCTGCAGGGCCTGGGCGTTGAGGCTGTCGTAGCGGCTCAGCATCGTGAGGTTGGCCTCGTAGCAGGCGGTATGGAACATGGCCTGGTAGTCCTTCGGCAGGCGCCGCCAGGCGCTGCGGTTCACCAGGGCCGTGAGGGTGGGGCCGGGCTCCCACCAGCCCGGGTAGTAGTAGTAACGGGCGGCGCGGTGCAGGCCGAGCTTCTCGTCGTCGTAGGGGCCGGTCCATTCGGCGGCGTCGATGGCGCCGCGATCGAGGGCCAGGTAGATCTCCCCACCGGGCAGCACCTGCACGTTCACCCCCAGGGCGGCCATCACCTTGCCGCCCAGGCCCGGGATGCGCATCTTCAGGCCCCGCAGGGAGGCCACACCGTCGAGCTGGCGCTTGAACCAGCCGCCCATCTGGGCACCGGTGTTGCCGGCGGGGAAGCTGATCACGCCGAAGTCGCCATAGAGGCGGTTGATGGCCTCCAGGCCCCCGGCCGCGTACAACCAGGCGTTCTGCTGCTGGGCGGTGAGGCCGAAGGGCACGGCGGTGCCGAAGGCCAGGGCTGGGTTCTTGCCCAGGTAGTAGTAACTGGCGGTGTGGCCGCATTCCACCGAGCCGTTCTGGACGGCATCGAGCACCTCCAGGCCGGGCACCAGTTCGCCGGCGGCGTAGGGCTGGATGCGGAAGCGGCCGTCGCTGAGCTCGGCGAGGCGCCGGCTGATGGTTTCGGCCCCCCCGAAGATGGTGTCGAGCGAATGGGGCCAGCTGGTGGCCATGCGCCAGCGCACGCTCGGCAGGGCAGCGCTGGCGACGCTATCGGCGCGGCGAATGCGACAGGAGGCCAGCAGGGAGGCGGCCCCGGCGGTGGAGGCGACAGTTGCCGCGCTACGGATCAGGGCGCGCCGCTGCATGGATCGCCGGGGGGCGGGGCCCTCGCAACTTACGGGAGGGCAGGGGCTGGCGCCAGCAGCAGCTCCGCCAGCACTGCGCTGATCGGATCTCCGATCTTCTGTTCCCCATCCAGGTACAACGGATGGCTGTTCGGCTCCAGAAACAGCCACTCCCCCGCCGGAGTGCGCTGGAGCTCCAGGTTGGCGAAGCACATCCCCCAGGCCACGGCGGTCCGGCCGGTCTCGATCACCGCCTGCGGCAGCCGCACCGGTTCGTGGAGTGCGGCACCGCTGCTGAAGAAGGGATCGACGCGGAAATCGAGGGGGGTGCACTGGCGAGGGGATCGCGACCGCCACCAGCTCCTGGAGAACCGCGGCATCCCGCAGGCGGGTGATCGGCCCGACCAGCAGAGGCTTGCAGGTCACCTCGCCACCGCGGGCCCGGTCGGCGGCGAGGCGTGATGCCAGCGACAGCCGCCTCTGATCAGCAGAGCTGATCGATCTCATGGGGAGCACTGATGGGCCCTGGGCCACCAAAACCCGCAACATCCCGTTATG
>JBIIND010000348.1:0-2721 GCA_044337665.1 Cyanobium sp. | reverse complement strand
GTGCGATACAGATTGAAGTGGCTGATGATCGGCGGGGCGCTATCCAACCGGGCGCTCACCACATTCGAAAGCGGGATCTGCTTGCCGCTGCGGTCCTGCAGGTACAGGCTGCCCAGGGATTGCACCAGGTCGCGGCGATCGCCTTCGGCTTGCACATACACCTGTCGGTATTGCTGGTCCTCATAGGTTTGATTCACGAAGCTGCCACCCGTGAGCGTGCCCAGGGCCTTCATCGCATCGCCATAATCAATGTTTAGCGACGCCATCCGATCCCGGTTCACATCGAGCCGCCACACGGGCGCATCGCTGATGAACTGGCTATACAGATTCCCGAAATTGCCGGTGGCCTTCGCCGTGCCCATCAGCTTCTCGCCCATCTGGGCCAGATCGGTGGGGCTATACCCTCCGTTGCTCAGGTCATTGAACTGGAACGACAGGCCGCCCTGGGCGCTGAAGCCCGGCACCGCCGCCGGCGACTGGGCCATCACCAACGCCCCATGGATGCCGCGGAATTCCTTGTTCAGCCTGGCAATAATTTCCTGCGCCGATTGACCCGCCCCACCCCGCTCATCGATCGGCTTCAGACCGAAGAAGAACAGCCCCTGGTTCAGCGAACCGCCGTTGAAGCCCGCCCCACCCACGATCTCGCCGGAGACGATCTCTTTCTCCTTCGCCAGGATCGCCTGGGTTTTGCGGGCCACCTCCATCGTCGCCTCGATCGACGCCTGAGGGGCCAGCTGGATGATCCCCAGCCCGTAGCCCTGGTCCTCCGTGGGCACGAAGCCGCTCGGCACCGCCGTGAAGGCCACGCCGGTGAGCACCACGCCGCCCAGCAGCACAAACGCCACCAGGCGCCGCAGCCGGATCACCTGGGTCAGCACCCGCTGGTAGCCCGCCGCCAGCCGCTCGAAGCCCGCATTGAACGCCGTGAAGATCGGCATCAGGAACGTACCCACCACCGCGCCCACCAGCCCCAGCAGCAGCGACGCCGCCCAGCCGCCCGCCATCGCCCCATAGATCCCCCCGAACGCCCCGCCGATCAAGGTCCAGCGGATCCCCCGCGGTTCCGTTTTGCCGCCCCCCAGCAGCAGCGCCGATTGCAGCGGCTTGCCCGTGATCGCATTGAACGTGGACACCAGGATCGAAAAGACGATCGTGAGCGCGAACTGGCGATAGATCACGCCCGTGGCCCCCGGGAAAAAGGTGACGGGGATGAACACCGCCAGCAGCACCAGGGCCGTGGCCAGGATCGCCCCCGTGAGCTCCTTCATCGCGTTCGAGGCCGCCTGGAACGGCCGATCGCCCGCCTCAATCCGCGCCGACACCGCCTCCACCACCACAATCGCATCGTCCACCACCAATCCGGTGGCCAAAATGATGCCGAGCAGGGTGAGTTCGTTGATCGAAAAGCCAAACACCTTCACGAACACCAGCGCCCCCAGCAGCGCGATCGGCAGGGCCAACGCCGGCACCGCAGTGGCTTTCCAGTCCTGCAGAAACAGAAAAATGATCAGCAGCACCAGCACCACCGCATCCCGCAGCGCCTCCAGGGCGCCGTTGATCGAGGCGTTGATGAAATCCGTCTGGTCGAACACCTTCTCCAGCACCACGCCCGGCGGCAGGCTGCGGCGGAAGTTATCGAGCACCGTATCCACCGCCTTGGCGGTGCTGATCGCATTGCTGCCCGGCAGCTGGATCACGCCGAAGCCCACGCACGGATAGCCCGTGCGGGCATTGATCGCCGCCTGGTTGAAATTCTGGAACGCATACTCCGCCCGGCCGATATCACCGATCCGGATCAGGCCACCGTCGGGGCCCTTGGCCAGAATCACATCCTGGAATTCGCCCACCGTTTTCAGATTGCCGTCCACCAGGATCGGGAAGGTGGTGCGGTTCGCCGCCGTGGAGGGGGGCCCACCGATGGCGCCCCCGATCACAATCTGGTTCTGGGATTTCAGCGCATTCACCACCGTGTCCACGCTCAGGTTGAAGCGGGCCAGCTTGAGCGGATCCACCCAGATGCGGAACGCCGGGTTGCTGGCGCCAAAGATATTCACCTGGCCTACACCCTGGGCGCGGGTGAGCGGGTAATAGAGATTGAGCTGCAGCAGGCCGTTCAGATAGTTACGGTCAAACTGGCCCTGGCTGGAGGTGAGGTTATACACCAGCAGAAAGCTGCTGGCGGTCTGCTGCACCGTCACCCCCTGGGCATTCACCTGCGGCGGCAGCTGGGCGCTGGCCGTCTGCACCCGGTTCAGCACATTCACCTGGTCGATGTCCGCATCCGTGCCGGACTTGAACACCACATTCACCTGGCTCGTGCCCTGGCTGGTGCTGAACGAGCTCAGGTAATCCATCCCCGGCGCGCCGTTGATCTGCTCCTCCAGCGGGCCGGTCACCGCGCTCTCCACCGTGAGCGCATCGGCGCCCGGCAGGCTGGCGTTCACCTGCACCGTGGGCGGCGCGATGTTCGGCAGGTTTTCGATCGGCAGCAACGGCAGGCTGATCAACCCCGCCATCAGGATCAAAATGCTGCACACCGTGCTCAGCACGGGGCGGCGGATGAACGTATCGGAAAGGCTCATCGAGGCGCTCCGCCGGGCCCTGCCATCGATCCGCCGGATGCGGCCAGGCCCATCGCCGATTGCACGGAAAGCCCACTGCGCAGCTGCGCCAGGTTGCCCACCACCACCGTGTCCGCCGCGCTGATCCCCGCCAACA
>JBIIND010000347.1:0-2726 GCA_044337665.1 Cyanobium sp. | reverse complement strand
GAGGCCGCCGGCGGGCCTGGCGGAGTGCAGCCCAGGGGAGGAGCCGCTCGGCAGCTCCAGGTAATCGCGGTGACCGGGACCGCCGTCCACCAGAAGCTCCCAGTCAGGGCGGGCCTGTCTGGGCAGGGCAAAGGTGAGGCGTCCGTCAGCGTCGGTGCTCCCCACCACAAGGGGGGGGCCGCCGTCGGGGGGCACGAGCCGCACCTGGGCGGCGGCCACCGGCTGGCCGCTGGAGAAGCTGGTGGCCAGCCGGATCACCCCGCCACCGGTGGGGGCGCTGCCGAGGGAGGCGCTGAGGGAGTCAAGGCGTTCCAGGGTGCTCTGGATCGCATGGGCGCCGGCCGGAGCGGGGCTCAGGGCTATGGCCAGCAGCGCGGGGGCCAGCAGGGCGGTGGCGCCGGCGAGGGCTGGCAGACGGAAGCGGGGCATGGGGGGATCAGGAGGCTTTCCAGCGACTGTCGCTCGTGCGGCCGGCCTGCACCATGCGGGCCATCGACGCCACCATCATGGCCAGGGCGTCGTGGCTGTCGCCGCGGGCCTGCAGTTCGGCGGCCAGCACCCGCTCACAGGCGGTGAGGCGAGGGGTTTCCCGCAGAGCCGGGGCCCCGTGGCGGGGGGCGTCGACCCGCTGGGCACTGGCGGCATGGGAGGCGATCCGCTGCTGCAGGGGGCTGAGATCCAAGGAAACGGTGATCGCTCTGCGGCGATCCTGGCAAATCACGGAGCGCGCCGAGCGCGGGGGCGCCACCCGTTACGAGCTTGCAATGAAATGCAGGCCGGTTTCGTCGATCCAGCCGTCGAACGGAACGTCCCAGGAATCGCGGGGCAGGGGCTCGCGGCGGGTGCAGGCCGCCGGCAGAACCGCCAGGGCGGGCACCGCGCGCCAGGGGGCCTGGGCCCGCAGGCGGTCGTACCAGCCGCCGCCGGAGCCGAGGCGGATGCCGGCGTGGTCGATCGCCAGGGCGGGCACCAGCAGCAGGGCGATCGCCGAAGGGGGAAGGGGCAGCGGGGAGCCGTCGGAGCCTGGCGCGGGGGGCAGGGGGGCGGGGATGCCGCAGACGTCGGGCGCCAGGGGATCGCCGGGACTCCAGGGCAGGTAGAGCAGCTGCAGGCCGGGGCTGGGGCCGGCCCCGGGGAGCACCGCAGGCAGGGCGAGCCGGCCGGGCGTGCGGGCGTCGATCTCCGTGGCCAGGGGGCGCAGGTCGGGTTCGGCCCCGATCGGCCACCAGAGGCCGAGGCGCCCTCCCGCGCTGCTTCCCTCCGGACTGAGGCGGGGCGGCAGCTCGCGCCTGGCCACCGCCAGGATGCCGGCGGCGGCGGCGGGCAGGCTCTGGCGGCGCAGGCGGCGGAAGTGGGGACGCAGCCCGTCCTTGGAGCTGTCCGCCTGGATGATGTCCGCCTTGGAGCTGTCCGCGGGGGGGGCGCTGGCGTTGTCCATCGGCCTCAGCGCTGGAACCAGCCGGTGAGGGCCACCGCCAGGGCGTCGGCGGCGTCATCGGGGCGGGGGGGATCGGAAAGATCCAGTTCGCGCATCACCGCTTCGAGCACTTCGGCTTTCTCGGCGTGCCCGTGACCGGCGAGGGCCAGTTTGATCTGCATCGGCGGGAACTCGACCACGGGGATGGCGAAGCGCGCCAGGGTCATGATCACCACACCGCGGGCCTGCACCACGGCGATGGTGGTGCTGGAGCGATAGAAGAAGAATTTCTCCACCGCCGCCAGGTCGGGCCGCCAGCGGCGCAGGAGGGTGCGCAGGTCGGAGGCGATCTCCACCATGCGATCCCCCTCACTGCGGCCGGGGTCGGTGCGGATCATGCCGCAGTCGAGCAGGCTCTGGCCCGCCGCGCCCACCTCGATCACGCCGTAGCCCACCCGGGCCAGGCCGGGGTCGATGCCGAGGATGATCATCGCGGGAGCGGCGGGCCGGGGCAGCGGTGGGGCTGGTGGGCGCCATTCTCCGCGCCTGCCCCCGTTTTGGGGAGGGCGCCAACGAAAAACCCCGCCAGGGGCGGGGAGGGCAGGCCGGGGGCCGGTGGCGAAGCCAGGCCGGCGAAGCCTCAGCCGAGGCGGGCGGGCCGCACGGAGCGGCGGCGCAGGCGACGGCTGAAGCTGAAGGCCGCGGCGGCACCGAAGAGCGGCAGGGGGCCGGGCACGTTGTTGTGTTGCGTGTAGGTGTTCTGAAAGTTGTCCAGATTGCTGATGCCGTCATTCGGCACTAGATAGGAGTCACTGATCCAGAGATTTTTGTAGGGTTGGGATAAATTGTAGCTACCTCCATCCACGGTGATCGTGGCCAGCAGGGTGGTGAATGCATCGCTGTAGACCCTTTTGATCACCGTTGGACTGCCGTTGCCGGACCAGGAAAGTGATACCTTTTCAAAATGATTTGGATTGAGGGGATCAATGCTGATCTTGTATTGGGTTGTGCCGGAAATCGGTCCTGGAGGCGTGGTGAGAGGAGGGCTGAAATCCACACTGAAATGATAGGAGTCTGGGCCGCCGACCCCCATCTCTTCGCTGAACGTGATGGTGCCCAATCCGGCATCGGGGGCGACGAGCTCCGTGAGGGTCTTATCGCCCAGGGGGGTGGAAGAATAGGGACCGCTGGTGCAAGCCGCGGGACCAATGAATCCGCCAAAGCTGCAGGGAGTGGTAAGGGCGTTGGCAGCACCGGCCCACAGGCCGAGGCTGGTCACCCCGAGGAGGGCCACGCCCAGCGGAAGGTG
>JBIIND010000346.1:0-2733 GCA_044337665.1 Cyanobium sp. | reverse complement strand
AGCGGCTCAGCCTCTCGCCCGATGCCCGGCGCCTGGCGGTGGAAGCGGTGCAGGGGGGGCGCCCACGCCTGCGGCTGTTCGCCCTCACCCCCCTGATCGAACCCGACCTGCCCCCCGGCCTGCCGGCGCGGGGCGGTGGGCCGGGCACGCCCCCATGAGGGGGCTGGCGCGACTGGAGGGCCTCCTGCCGCTGGCGGGCCTGGTGCTGCTCCTGGCGGGTTGCACCGCCGAGCAGCCGCAGCCGCTGGGGGGTCTGGATCGGCAGCTGGATCAGGCCGGAGCGGGGCGGTCCCCAAGCCTGTCCGGCCGCTGGCTGGCCCTGATCGCCCGGCGGGGGGAGCGGGAGGCGGTGCTCCTGGTGGACGTGGAACAGCAGGGACCGGTGCCGCTGCCGGGTCTCAACCGGCCCGACGCCCAGCCCCTGAGCGTGGCGGTGGACGAACGGGGCGAGCGGCTGGCGGTGGTGCGCCAGCTGGAGGGCCGCACCGAACTGGTGCTCTATCGGCGCCCCCTGGCAAGCGTGCAGCGGATCGCCATGGAGCCGGCGGGGGTGCCGCGGCGGGTGAGCCTGCGGGCCGATGGCCGGGAACTCGCGGTGGAGGTGAGCCGCGACGGGCTGTGGCAGGTGGACCTGATCGCCCTGCCCTGACGGGCGGCCTCAGGGCACCAGGCCGGCCCAGTGCAGAAAGGTGTCGTGGCTGGTCGCCTCGATCAACAGCACGGCGGCGAAGCCGAGCATGGCGAAGCGGCCGTTCACCCGTTCGGCGTAGGCGCTCCAGCCAAAGGCCGGGGCGTCGCCGGTGGTGGCGCTGGTGGCCGGGGGGGCGGGGTCGCTCATCGACTCAGGCGGGCAGGCCAAAGGTATAGCCGGCGGCCGGCAGCAGCCGCCAGGCGCCGCTGCCGTCGAGCTCCAGCACGGTCTCGTGGTAATCCTTCAGCGTGGGCCGGTGCCCGACGCTGACAAAGGCCATGTCCCGCTGCACCAGCAGCTCGTACAGCCGTTTCTCCGTCGCCACATCCAGCGCGCTGGTGGCCTCATCGAGCACCACAAACGCCGGGCCGTTCAGCAGCAGCCGGGCGAACGCCAGCCGCTGCTGCTCCCCCAGGGACAGCAGGCGCGGCCAGTCCTGCTTGATATCCAGGTCGGGGTAGCGGCGCACCAGTTCGCCGAGCCGCACCTCCTGCAGCACATGGCGCAGCTGGGCATCGGAGCAGCGATCCACCGCCTGGGGGTAGCAGAGCTGCTCCCGCAGGCTGCCGAGCAGCATGTAGGGCTTCTGCGGGATGAACATCAGTTCCCCCTCCGGCGGGCGGGTGACGCTGCCGTTGGTGGGGGGCCACAGGCCGCTCACCAGGCGCAGGAAGGAGGTCTTGCCGCAGCCTGAAGGGCCCACCACCAGCAGCCGCTGCCCCGGCGACACCTCCAGGCTCAGGTCGCGGATCAAGGTGCGGTCGCTGCGGGGCGGCACCACATCGGCGTGGTTCACCAGGATCGAATCCGGACGCACCGCGGCCGCGCCGGCCCCCATCGGCGCGGCCGCCGACGGCACCTGGCGGCTGAGCAGCGCCGCCATCTCGTTGCTGATCTCCTCCACCTTGCCCTGGAAGCCTTCCAGACGGCTGATCGAGGCCGAGAAGGCCGCGAGGCGATCGATGTTGTTCACGATATAGCTGACCGAGAACAAAACCTGGGAGAAGGCAATGCTGGCCTGACCGAACACGCCGAAATCAACCTGCTTGGCGAAGTAGATGGGCGCAATCACAAGCCAGGGCAGGAATCGGGAAAAATAGTCATAGGAGCGCTGGATCACACTGATCAGCGCCTCCCAGACGATCAGGCGGTTGTAGTTGCGGATCACCCCGCCCAGCCGCCGTTCCCCTTCGCGCCGCTCCTGCTCCTCACCGCGGTAGAAGGCAATCGATTCGGCATTGTCGCGGATGTGAACGAGTCCATAACGGAAATCGGCCTCAAGCTTGAGCTGCTGGTAATTGAGCTGCACCAGTTTGCGGCTGGCGAACACTATCAGAGCCGTGCCCAGCACCGAATAGGCCAGCAGCCAGAGCGCCAGCTTCATGCTGATGCTCCAGAGCACCAGAATAAAACTGAAAAAGGTGAGAAGAGCCGAGACGATCTCCACCGTGACGCTGAGGCTGGTCCCGGTGAAGCTGGCGGCATCCTGGGAGATGCGCTGGTCAGGGTTATCGATCTCCTCGCTGCTCTCGTCGTTGGGGTTGAGGATGTAATAGGCGCGGTTGGTGAGGTAGCGCCCCAGCATGCGGCCACTCAACCACTCCCGCCAGAGCAGACCGAGCTTGGGGATCAGGTAGCTCTGCAGGGCCCGGATCGGCAGGGCGAGAACCAGGCAGAAGGCATAGATCGCAACAATTTTCCAGAACTCTTCCTGCTGATACTGAACCAGGGCATTCTCAATATTCCGGGCGACAAAGCTGATGCCGACATTGATGCCATTGATCACCAGAATCAGCAGGGTGATGATGCCGAGCAGCAGCCACGGCAACCAGCGGCCCTGGCGGAGCTTGCCCCGGTACAGCACAAAACAGAGCACACCGGCAGCGAACAACACCATCAGCACCGGGCCGATCGGGCTGTTCCAGATCTGCGCCACCTGCTGCGGCACCCCGGGCAGGAAGGCGTCCCGCAGCTTCGGGATCAGGGCGCCGCTGAGGGCCACCGAAGCCGTGAGCAACAGCAGGGTGCTGCCCGCCACCACG
>JBIIND010000345.1:0-2736 GCA_044337665.1 Cyanobium sp. | reverse complement strand
ATGAAGAGTTCGGCGGTGAGGCGCAGGGCCACGACCCCGATCACGCCCCCGGCCATCACCAGCAGCAGGCGGTCGGTGACCGCCACGGCGGCGGCGACGCTGTCGAGGGAGAAGGCGAGGTCGGTGAGGGCGAGGGTGAGGACGATCGAGCCGAGGCCCGCCGCCGGGGGGCGGGCGCCGGGATCGGCGGAGGCGTCGGCGTCCGGTCTGGCGTCATCGAAGCCGAGCAGGTGGCGGCCGCAGAGGTAGAGGAGATAGGCCGCCGCGAGGAGCTGCAGGGGCCAGAAGGCGAGCACCCAGCGGGCGGCGGCGATCAGGCCGAGGCGAAAGAGGAGGGCGAGCAGCAGGCCGAGGTTGAGGGCCTGGCGCTGGCGGGCGGGGTCGTGCAGGCGACGGGAGATGGCGGCCAGGGCGATGGCGTTATCCGCCGAAAGCACGGCCTCCAGGCCGACGAGCAGGGGGAGGAGCAGCAGCACCTCGCTCCACTGGTCAGCCGCCTGGAGGAGCGGTGTGAGGGATTCAACCGTTTCGGCTTCCATGCGCCGCAGTGGCTCCGGGAGGCTCCTGACTCCGGAGCGAACACGGGCCACTGTAGGAAGGGGTTCCGACCCCCCGGCCCAGCGGTGCCGGACCGCCCATGGAGTTGCTGGCCGAGCTGGTGCACGCCGAGGCGGGGCGACGGGTGGTGCGGGTTTCGGCTCACCAGGGGGCGCGGCTGCTGGGGAGCGCCCTGGGGGAGGGGGAGAGCGCGGAGGAGGCCGAGGACCGGGCCCGGGAGCGGCTGCTGGCGCGGCTGGAGGTCGCCCCCCAAGCGGCCCAGGCGCCAGCGAGCACGCCAGCCCCGCCGAGGGCACGAGCCACCCCGTCGGCGCCCCGGCCAACGCCGCCAACGCCCCCGCCTGCGCCTGGGCCGGAGCCTGCACCGACGCCGGAGCCACCGGGCGACGACGACGGGCCGAGCCCGGTGGAGCCGCCGATGGACCCGGAGGACTGGAGCCAGGAGCTGGTCCAGCTGGATCTGCAGGTGCAGCGCCTCGGCTGGAGCCGGGAGCAGGAGGGGATCTTCCTGCAGCGGGCCTTCGGCCACCCCAGCCGCAGCCGCCTCACCCGCTGGGCGGATCTCACGGCCTTCCTGCGGGCGCTGGAGGAGCTGGGGCCGGGGCAGGATCCGGCCACCGCCCCGATCCCGATCCAGCGCAGCGATCTGATCAGCCAGTGCGACAGCCTGCTGGGGCAACTCGGGTGGGATCGGGCCACGGCGCGCCGCTTCCTGGAGCGGAACCTGGCGGTCAGCAGCCGCCAGCAGCTCAGCGACGCCCAGCTGCTGCAGTTCAACATGCTGCTGGAGGAGGCGTGGCTGGCGGCGGGCGCGGCCCAGCCGATATGCGAGCCTGACCCTGCTGCCGCGGCTCCCGCGGCGCCAAAGAGTTCTCCGCTGCGACCATGACCCTCCGCGTCGGCATCAACGGCTTCGGCCGCATCGGCCGCCTGGCCTTCCGCCATGCCTGCAGCCAGGCCGACATCGAGGTGGTGGGGATCAATGACCTGATCGAGGTGGACTACCTCGCCTACATGCTCCGCTACGACTCCACCCACGGCCGCTTCCACGGCACGGTGGAGGTGCGGGACGGGGCGCTGGTGGTGAATGGGCGACCGATCCGCATCACCGCCGAACGGGACCCTGCCGCCCTGGCCTGGGGCGATGTGGGCGCCGAGTATGTGCTCGAATCCACCGGCTTCTTCCTCACCGACGCCAGCGCGCGCCAGCACATCGCGGCCGGCGCGCGCCGGGTGGTGATGTCCGCCCCCTCGAAGGACGACACGCCGATGTTCGTGATGGGGGTGAACCACGGCGCCTACGCGGGCGAAGCGATCGTGTCCAACGCCTCGTGCACCACCAACTGCCTGGCACCGCTGGCGAAGGTGGTGCACGACAACTTCGGCATCGCCAGCGGTCTGATGACCACGGTGCACGCCAGCACCGCCACCCAGAAGACGGTGGACGGCCCGTCGGCGAAGGATTGGCGCGGCGGCCGGGGCGCCGGCCAGAACATCATCCCCTCCTCCACCGGGGCGGCGAAGGCGGTGGGCCGGGTGATCCCGGCCCTGAACGGCAAGCTCACGGGCATGGCGTTCCGGGTGCCGACGCCGGATGTGTCCGTGGTGGATCTGACGGTGAACCTGGAGCGGCCGGCCAGCTACGGGCAGGTGAAGGAGGCGATGCGGGCCGCCGCGGAGGGTCCGATGCGGGGCGTGCTGGGGTACACGGAGGATGCGGTGGTGTCGAACGACTTCATCGGCGAGAGCTGCACGTCGGTGTTCGACGCCGATGCCGGCATCGCCCTGACCGACACGTTCATGAAGCTGGTGGCCTGGTACGACAACGAATGGGGCTACGCGGGCAAATGCCTGGAGCTGATGCGCCACATGGCCAGCGCGGGGTGAGGGCGGCAATGGAGGCGCACGAGGTCGGCCCCCAGGCCGATGTGGTGCTGGTTGGCGTAGGCCTCCCGCTCCAGCTGCTGCACCTGCGGATCGCTGCCGGCATACATGGGATTGGCCAGCTGGGAGGCGAGTTCCGGGTGCATCGCCAGGCTGAGCCCGAGGCTGCGGGGCCGGGCGCGCAGGCCGCCGCTGGCGCAGCTCTGGGCCACGTGGATCGCCTCGTGGTTGAGCACCCGCAGGAACTCCACCGTTCCCTTCTCCACCACCAGCGGCTGCACGCGGATCGTGCGC
>JBIIND010000344.1:0-2741 GCA_044337665.1 Cyanobium sp. | reverse complement strand
GCGCTGGAAGCGGCCCTGAAGAACAGCGCCAGTTTCAGCAACGCCATCACCTATCTGCAGGTGCAACGGCTCTGCAACCTGGGCAATCGGCTGATGATCATGAATGAAGACGCCACCACCCGCCTGCTGTACACCCTGCAGCTTCTGGCCACGATCAACAGCCCGGATGGCGACCCCTGCCACCCGATGCCGCCGCTCTCCCAGCAGGAGATCGCCAACATCGCTGGCCTCTCGCGCGGGTCCACCTCCACCCTGATCAACAAGCTGCGCAGCAACGGCACCCTGGAGCAGACGGAGCAGGGATGGCGCTTTGCCAAGCTGACACCGCTGCAGCGTCGCGGCCTGCTCCCGGAGCCGACCTCCAGCCAGGCACGCGCCTGAGTGTGGCAAAAGGCAGTACGTCCCTAGGGCCACCTGCATCCGTGCGACGCGGCCACCCCACCGGAGCGGGAGTTGCGAAATACTTAATCCTCCCCACCAGCGCCCCGGCCGCAGGACTTGCTTCGCTCATGCCGCTCCCCGCCTCGCGCCGCCCCAGCTGGCTCCGACCCAGCCGCCTGCTCGCCGGCGGCCTGCTCGCCGCAGCGCTCCTGCCGGCCGCCGCCGAGGCCGTCCCCACCTACAGCCGCCAGGTGCTGGTGCAGAACCTGCTCAACCCGCGCGGCCTGACCCTGGATCCCGACGGCCACCTGTTGGTGGTGGAGGGCGGCGCTGGTGGCCTGACCCCATCCACCTGCACCGTGCCCGGCGCCCCCCCTGGACCTGCCACGGACCTGCGCTGCTGGGGCAAGACCGGCGCCCTGGGCCGCTTCAACGCCGTGGATGGCAGCTACCAGCGGCTCTGGAGCGGCCTCGACTCCATCGCCCGCGGCGAGAACGCCCTCTCGCCGGTGGCCGGCCTCCAGGATGTGACCTTCCGGGCGGACGGCAGCCTGCTGGGGGTGTTCGGCTTCCGGGGCGATCCCGCCACCCGGCCCGCCGGCACCCTGTTCGCCAATCTGGTGCGCTTCGATTACGCCAACCCGGGCTCCACGCCGGTACCGTTCGCCGATCTGGGCGCTTTCGAGACCGCCAACCCGCGCCACACGCCCCCCTTCAGCAACCCCTTCGCCCTGGCCTGGCACAACGGCCAGAGCTTCATCACCGATGCCGGCTCCAACCGCCTGCTCAAGGTGGACGATGCCAGCAACAGCGTGGAGCTGCTGGAGAATCTCCCCCTGGAAACGCCCGTCAACGTGCCGGGCCTCGGCGACGTGCCCGGGGAGGGCGTGCCCACCGGGCTGGCGGTGCGTGGCGATGGCACGGTGTATTACACCCAGCTGCCGGGCTTTCCCTTCACCTCTGGATCCGCCTCGATCTTCCAATCGGATGGCAGCCCCGGATCCGCCATCACCCTCACCGACGGCTTCACGAATGTGATGGACATGGCTCTGGGGGATGACGGCTGGCTGTACCTGGTGCAGTACGCCGAGAGTTTCTTCGACCCAGCGGGCACTGGCAGCCTCTGGCGCTACAACCCCGCCACCGACGCCCGCGAGCTGCTCGACGCGGCGCTCAACCTGCCCACCGGCCTTGTCGTGGCCCCCAGTGGCACCATCTTCGTGGCCACCGGCGGCAGCACCACGGCGGGCGAACTACTGAGCTTCACCCCCCAGGGCCCTGGCGGTCCCGGCCGGGGTGGCCCCGGCTTCGACGATCCCCCGGTGGATCCGGATCCCGTGCCCGGCCCCCTGCCGGTGGCGGGCGCGCTGCTCGCCTGGCGGCAGGCGCGGCGGCTGCGGCGGCTGCGGCGATGGCCCTGAGCCTGCGACTCCCCCTGACCCTTCCTCTCGCGGCCCTGACGCTGCTGCTGGGCGGCGCCAGCCTGGCCGCGCCGGTGGAGCGGCCGATCAGCGTGCGCCTGATCGCGATCAACGACTTCCACGGCAACCTGGAGGCGGGCAACCTGGAGCTGCGCTGGCCCAATCCCGCCGATCCCGCTTCCCCCCACAAGCTGGCCGTCGGCGGGGCGGCGGCCCTGGCCGGGCTGATCCAAAGCCTGCGGCACGAGATGCCCTACAGCCTGGTGCTGAGCAGCGGCGATCTGGTCGGCGCCACGCCCCTGATCTCGGCGCTGTTGCGCCACGAACCCACCATCGCCACGGCCAATCGCCTCGGCGTGGACCTCGCCGCCCCGGGCAACCACGAATTCGACGCCGGCCGGGAGGAGCTGGCGCGGCTGCTGCAGGGCCGCTGCGGAGCACCCGATCCCCGCGGGATCACGAGAAGCTGCGCCCTCGGCCCGATCCAACCCGCCCGATTCCAGACCCTGGCGGCGAACCTCGAGGACGTCAACGGCCCGCCCCCGTTTCCCGCCTCGGCGATCCGCACGTTCGGGGGCGTGAAGGTGGGCGTCATCGGCGCCGTGACCCAGACGAGGCCGACGATCGTCATGCCCAGCGCCATCCAGGGTCTTCGCTTCCGCGAGGAAGCCAGGAGCATCAACCAGGCAGCGGCCGCCCTGCAGCGCCAGGGGGTGCAGGCGATCGTGGTGCTGATCCACGAGGGTGGCGAAACCGGCGAGCCAAACCAAGCGCTGGACTGGAACAACAGCCGCTGCCCCAAGGCCCGCGGCCGACTTTTTGAGATCGTCCAACAGCTCTCGCCCGCGGTGGATGTGGTGTTCTCCGCCCACAGCCACCAGGGCTACAACTGCCTGCAGGACGGCCGGCCGATCCTGCAGGCCACCTCCTTCGGCCGCG
>JBIIND010000343.1:0-2742 GCA_044337665.1 Cyanobium sp. | reverse complement strand
CGGCGGCGGCGTCGGGGCTGGCCTGGGGGGCGGAGGACATGGATACGGAAACCGGCGGGGCGGATCCTAGGGAGGGGTGAGCCCCAGCCAGGCTCCAGCGGTGGGGGGCGCGGCGGCAGGTTTCGCTCCAGGACGGTGGCCTGCCCGCCGCCAGTCCAGGCCTCCCGCCCCCTGGCGCCAGCGCAGGCACTCCTCCAGCCGCCGGCCCAGCAGCAGCTCCCGCACCGGCCGCCCATCCCCCAGCACCCGCCGCGGCGTGACGGTGGCGGCGGCGATGGCCGCGGCGGGCTGGCCGCCCCAGCGGGCCAGCCGCACCACCCCCTCCAGCAGCGGCAGGGTCACCCCGGCCAGGGTGCCGTCCTCCAGCCGGCAGGTGCCGTTTTCCACCAGCAGCACCCGCTCATCCCAGCGGTGGCGCCCCTCCCCCAGTCCGTAGGGGGCCAACGCGTCGCTGACGATCACCAGCTGCTCGGGCGCCAGCCGCTGCAGCAGCACCGCCAGGGAGGGGGCCACGTGCACGCCGTCGGCGATCAGGCCCAGGGCCACATCGCCCCGCAGCAAGGCCGCCGCCACCGGGCCGGGTGCCCGGTGGTGCAGGCCGGCCATGGCGTTGCAGGTGTGGGTGAGCATCGTCACGCCGGCGTCGAAGGCCGCCGCCGCCTGGCTTTCGTTGGCGGCGCTGTGGCCCAGGCTCACCACCACCCCCGCGTCCCGCAACGCCGCGATCACCTCGGCGGCCCCGGGCCGCTCCGGCGCCAGGGTGACGAGGGCCACATCGGTCGGCTCCCGCCAGCCGGGCCCGCAGGCGAAGCCGCCGATCCGCTCCGCCAGGGCGGCGGCGGAGGGGGCGGCCAGGTGGACCGCCGGGTGGGCGCCGCGCCGCTCCGGCGCCAGGAACGGGCCCTCCAGGTGGGCCCCCAGCAGCCGGCAGCGGCCCGGCCCGTGCCCCGCCCGCGCCTCCGCCAGCACCGAGAGTGCACCGCGCAGGTCGGCCACGCCGCACGTAACGAGGGTGGGGGCGATCGCCTCGACGCCGTCGTGCCAGAGCCGCTCCAGCAGCTCCTCCAGCCGGGGCAGATCGGCCCGGGTGAGCTCGGGGAAGGCCAGGCCGAGGCCGCCGTTGATCTGCAGGTCCACCCCCGCCGGGCTGAGCCAGTCGCCGCCCCAGTCGTCGCCGGCGGCGGCGCTGCCGGCGGCGGTGGGCTGGAGGCTGTGGATCGTGCCGTCATCGCCCACGCCCACCCGCCAGCGCCGGCCGCTGCCGCCGCTGGGGGCAGCGCCGGCCGCCGGGGGGGCGCTGGGAAGGCGCACGTTGCTGAGCCAGCGCACGGGGGAGGCCCTCAGGGAAGGGACAATGATCTTCGCCGTCCCGCCGCCATGTCCGCCGCTGCGCCCGCGCCCGCCGCCGGTGCCGCGCCCGCCGCCGGGGGGCCGGTGCGGGTGGCGGTGATCATGGGGAGCGATTCCGACCTGCCCACCCTGCAGCCGGCGGTGGAGATCCTGGAGCGCCTCGGGGTGGCCTGCGAGGTGCGGGTGCTCTCGGCCCATCGCACGCCCCGGGAGATGGTGGCCTTCGCGGAGGGGGCGGCGGAGCGGGGCCTGAAGGTGGTGATCGCGGGGGCCGGGGGTGCGGCCCACCTGCCGGGCATGGTGGCGTCGCTCACCCCCCTGCCGGTGATCGGGGTGCCGGTGGCGAGCCGGGCCCTTTCGGGGGTGGATTCGCTCCATTCGATCGTGCAGATGCCCGCCGGCATCCCGGTGGCCACGGTGGCGATCGGCAACGGCACCAACGCCGGCCTGCTGGCGGCCCAGATCCTGGCCCTCAGCGATGGGCCGCTGGCCGCGCGGCTGGCGGCCTACCGGCGCGGCCTGCACGACCAGGTGACCGCCAAGGACCAGCGCCTGCGGGAGCTGGGCAGCGCGGCCTACCTGGAGGCGATGGGAGGCTGAGGGGCCGCTGGCGGCGGGGGCGGGCGGGCTGCGGCGGGCCAGGATTCGCCGGTTAAGCCCTGGTTAAGCTGCGCCGATGCCCTCCGCCCCCTCCCCCGCCCGGGGTCTTGTTACCCGTTGGCTGGCTTTCGCCCTGCTGCCCGCCGCCCTCGTGTATGGCGCCGCCCTGGGGCTCAGCCACGCCGGAGGCATCACCGACCTGGAGCTGGTGATCCGCGACCTGGCCCAGACCTGCGACCTGCCGTTGGGGGTGGGGCTGGTCTCCAACCTGGGCTATCTGCTCTGGATGGCCACGGCCGCCATTTGTTGGTTCACCGCCCTTTCGGACGTGAGTCGGCCGCAGGGGCGGGCGCGGGAGCTGCTGCTGGCGGGCGGCCTGTTCTCGATGCTGCTTGACGTCGATGACATGTTCCTGCTGCACGACCGCTACATCAGCGCCAACGTGCTCTATCTGCTCTACATCGTCTTTGCCGCGCTGATCCTGGCGCGCTATCGCGATCTCGTATGGCGCCTGGGCGGGCCGGTTTTCCTGGGGGCGGTGCTCCTGCTGGGCACCTCCCTGGTGTTCGACAAGTTCCAGAAGGTGCTGCCGATCGCCTACGGGCCGGGCCAGCTGTTCGAGGAGGGGGTGAAGTTCCTGGGGATCGCCTCCTGGCTGTTCTTCTGGTGGCGGGCCTCGGCCGGGGCCGCCAAGCTGAGGGGCACCCCCTGACGCCGGGATCTCGCTCCCGCCCCTTCTCCCCCCATGCTTGAGCGGCTGGTGCTGCCCCCCTGGCTGCGGTTTGGCCTGGC
>JBIIND010000342.1:0-2745 GCA_044337665.1 Cyanobium sp. | reverse complement strand
GGGCGCGGGGGCGGGGGGGGGCGGTGAAGCTGGAGGGCCGCGACCTGCGCACAGTGAGGGGCCGTGAGCTGCGCCTGGCCCGCCGCCGCATCCAGATGGTGTTTCAGGACCCCCTGGCCTGCCTCAACCCGCAGATGACGGTGGGCGAAGCGGTGGCCGATCCGCTGCTGCTGCATGGGCTGGCGGGCCGCCCGGAGGCGCGGGAGCGGGCGCGGCGGGGGCTGGCGGCGGTGGGCCTGGAGCCGCCGGAGGCCTTTGAAAACCGGTTGCCGCGCCAGCTTTCCGGCGGACAGCAGCAGCGGGTGGCGATCGCCCGCGCCCTGATCCTGGAGCCGAAGCTGCTGCTCTGCGATGAGAGCGTGAGCATGCTCGACGCCGAGATCCAGGCGGAGGTGCTGGCGCTGCTGCAGCAGTTGCAGGAGCGGCTGGGGCTGGGGATGCTGTTCATCACCCACGACCTGTCGGTGGCGAGCGGCTTCTGCCACCGGGTGATCGTGCTGGAGGGGGGCCGGATCGTGGAGCAGGGGCCGGGGGCGGCGCTGCTGGAGCATCCCCAGGCGGCGATCACGCGGACGCTGGTGGAGGCCTGCCCGCGGTTGCCGGCGCTGGCCTGAGAAGGGGCCGGGCTTTCACGCCACCCGCCGCCGCAACAGGGCCAGCAGTTGGGCGAAGGCCGGCGGCGGCGGCGCCTCGAACACCAGCCGTTCGCCGCTGATCGGATGGTTGAGCCCCAGCTGCACCGCGTGCAGCATCTGGCCGGGAAGCTCCATCGGCAGGCGGCGGCAACGGCTGTAAAGGGGGTCGCCCACGATCGGATGGCCCGTGTGGGCACCGTGCACACGGATCTGGTGGGTGCGGCCGGTGTCGAGCTTGAAGCGCAGCAGGGCGTAATCGCCGAGGCGCTCCAGCACCTGCCAGTGGGTGCAGGCATGGCGGCCGCTCTCATCGCTGACGACGGCGTACTTCTTGCGGTCCACCGGATGGCGGCCGATGGCGCCCACGATCGTGCCGGCATCGCCGGCGGGCTGGCCGTGCACGAGGGCGAGGTATTCGCGGCTGGCGATGCGCTTCTGAATCTGGATCTGCAGCTTCACCAGGGCCTCCTGGCTCTTGGCCACCACCAGGCAGCCGCTGGTGTCCTTGTCGAGGCGGTGCACGATGCCGGGCCGCAGCTCCCCGCCGATGCCGGGCAGGTCGGGGCAGTGGTGCAGCAGGCCGTTCACCAACGTGCCGTCCTTGTTGCCCGGCGCGGGATGCACGGTGAGGCCGGCGGGCTTGTTGAGCACGATCAGGTGGGAATCCTCGTACAGCACATCGAGGGGGATTTCCTGGGGCACCAGGTAGGGCAGCGGCTCAGGCGGCGGCATCCACAGCTCCACCGTGTCGCCCTGGCGCAGGGGAGTCTTGGCACGGCCCGTGACGCCGTTGACGCGCACGCAGCCGGCCTCGATGAACTTCTGGAGGCGGGCACGGCTCTGCTCCGGCCGCTGACTCACCAGCCAGCGGTCGAGCCGCATCGGCAGCGGCTTGGGGTAGGTGAGCGTGAGGCGCTCCCCTTCACCTTCGCCGAATTCGAGCGTCATTCCGGCATCCGCCTGCCCGGGGTCCCCTCCATGGTGACGTGGGGGAGGGCTGCGCCGGGCTCAACGGACGCCGAGCAGGCGGGACAGCCAGAAGCCCCCTTCCCCGCCGACGATCAGGGTGGTCGGCACCTTGGCGCCGTTCTGCGCCCAGAGCCGGAATTTCTCCAGCTCAGCCACCTCCCGGGCCCCCGCCACCCGCAGGCTCTCCGCCTTGAGGCGGTTCGCCTCCGCCTGGCCGCGGGCCTCTTCGATCACGCCAAGCGCTTCATTCTTTTTTGCCGTGGCTTTGTAGGTGGCGGCCAGGGCCTCCTGTTCCGCCACCTGCTTGGTTTCGATCGCATCCGCCACCTTCTGGCTTGGGGACATGTTCACCACGTCGATGCCGATCACCTCCACCGGATAGGGGCGCAGGCTGGCCTTGATCGTGCTCTGCCAATCCGCCTTGAGACGGACGCGATTGCCGATCGCCGCATCCAGGGTTCGGGTGGAACTGACGGTTTTGAAGCTCTCTTCCACCTTGGGATCCACGATCCTCGCCGTGATCGCCTCCAGAGACCCGAATTCGCGGCGCACCTGCGGTACGCGGCCGGGCGGAATCCGCCACTGCACAGCCAGCTTGGCGTTCAGGTCCTGGATGTTGGAGGTGGCGGCCGCCACCTGGCGTTGAAAGCTCTGCACGGTGACGTCCATGCAATCGAGGTGATCCACGAACGGGATCACCACATTCAGGCCCGGCAGGACCGCCTGATCCTGAACCTGGCCGAGACGAAGCCGGGCACAGGTGGTGCCCTCCGGGATGATGCGCAGGGGGTTCAGCACGAGCACCGCCACCACCAGGCCAATGGGAACGAGAAAGCGACCCGCAGCATCGGGCGGCCAGCTGTTGTGACGATGCGAGAACAAGGCATGACGGCTGTTGGGAAACACCATGGGCCTGGCCTGGAGCGAGCTGTGGCACGGACCCCTTGAGATGGTTTTGCTGGCGGCCGACTGATTCAGTGGGGGGATGCCAGTGCTGGTGACACAGGTCCAAGACCTGACCGGGGCCTGCTGGCTGAGGGGAGCGAAGGCTCTGCTGGTGCTTGTGATCATGGTCAAGCTGCCGGCTTCCACAGCTCCCTGATGCTTCAGGTGCTGGAGCAGGCGAATCGCGGCGGAACAG
>JBIIND010000341.1:0-2747 GCA_044337665.1 Cyanobium sp. | reverse complement strand
GCAGGGTCGGACTCATCGGCGGCGCTCGGCGGACGCTGGGGCGCCGACGCTAGCCGGCGCTCTGGGGCAGCGTCGCCCAGTCAGCAGCGTTGAGACCGGGGAAGAGGCCATCCTCGCGGCCCACGGCCTTGAGCCATTCGCCATCGGGGGTACGGCCGTGGTCGATCGCGTCCATCAGCCGCCAGAAGCGATCCAGGTGGCGGTGGATGCGCTCCCGCGCCAGCTCCGTGGTGGTGCCGGCCCGCAGGATGAAGCTCCAGTCGGAGCTCTGGGCCAGCAGCAGCTCCCGGCCCGCCTGGGTGAGCCAGTCCCGCTGCTCACTGCTGCCCACGCCCCGGTTCACCCGCCGCACCATCGCCCGCGACGCCCGCTGCCATTCCGCCACCACCCAGGAGTTGCTCTCGTTCAGCCAGTAGTGGTGGTACCCCCCCTGACCCCAGCTGGAGGGGGAGGGGCGGCACACCTGCAGGGTCTGGTTGTGGCTGAGCACCTCCCGCAGGTGGGTGAAGCGCACCTCCTGCTCCGGCCCCTGGCGGAACAGCTCCGCCAGGAAGCGGGGCCCCTCGAACCACCAGTGGCCGAACAGCTCAGCATCGAACGGGGCCACCAGCAGGGGCGGTCGCTCGATCGTGGCGGCCAGGCCCTGCAGTTGCTCCGCCCGGCCGCGCAGGTAGGCGCCCGCGTGCTCCTTCACCTTCTGAAGCGCATCGGCGGGGCGGTAGGGCTGCTTGTTCTCCAGCGGGCAGCCCTGGGCGGTGACCCGGTGCAGCTTCAGGCCCAGGGGCCGACGGTCGGCGATGCCCACCTCCCGCAGCCGCTCCTCCGGCAGGTCCCAGCCAAGGTCGCGGTGGAATTCGCGGTACACCCCATCGCCGGGGTAGCCCTGGCTGGCGCTCCACACCGGCAGGGTGGATTCGCCATCGCGGGCGAAGAACGCCACCCCCGCCGGCGAGCACACCGGCGCATACACGCCGTAGCGGGGGCGGGGCAGGGCGTGCAGCAGGCCGTGGCCATCGAGCAGGGTGTAGCGCAGGCCGCTGGCGGCCAGCTGCTGGTCGAGACCCTCGAAATAGGCGCACTCCGGCAGCCAGATGCCCAGGGGCCGTTCCCCCAGCAGCCGCAGGTGCTCGCGGATCGCGGTGAGCAGCTGGGCCCGCACCGCCTCGGGGGAGTCGCGCAGGAGGGGCAGGTAGCCGTGGGTGGCGGCACAGGTGACCAGATCGAGCACACCCAGCTGCTGCAGGCGGCGGAAGCGGCTGATCAGGTCACCGCCGCAGGCGCGCCAGTCGGCCGCCACCGATTCCAGTTCGGCCTTGAGGGCGAGGGCCGCGTCCGCCAGACCCCCCGGGGCCTCGGCCAGCAGGGCGCGGCGCAGCTCCAGCCAGGCGGGAAAGCGGCGGTTGAGCGGGCCGTCGCTGAGCAGCGACAGCAGGGTGGGGGAGAGGCCGAGGGTGAGCCGGGGCTGCTGGGCCGGGTCGGCCGCCGCCGCCTCCAGCACCGCCAGCAGGGGCAGATAACACTCCTGCAACGCCTGGAAGTACCAGTCTTCCTCCAGCGAGCCCGGCTCCCCCGAGCGCACGTAGGGGAGGTGGGCGTGAAGAACCAGGGCCAGATCGCCTGCGGCCATGGCCTTCCGTCGATCCCCTCACTGTACGCGTCGTCCCTAGCGTGGAGAGTCCCGCCTCAAGGCATGGAAGCGACGCCGCCCAATCCACCACACCCCTACCCCAAGGCATCCGCGCCGCGAAGGCGACGGGTCGTGGCTGTGGATGGTCACAGCATGTATTACGCCCAGCAGAAGGTGGGCTGGTTCTTCGATCCCCGCCGGCTGCTGGAGCTGGCCGCCGCCGACCCCGGCGTGGAGCTCACGGGGGCGTTCTGGTACGCCGGACTGAAGGACCCCGCCGACCAACGCCCCTTCCGGGACGCCCTCACCTCCCTGGGCTTCACGGTGCGCACCCGCCCCCTGCGGGAACTGCCCTCCGGTTCGGGGGCCGGAGACGGGGAGGGGCGCCACTTCACCCGCGCCAACCTGGATGTGGAGATCGCGATCGACCTGATGGCGGTCTCGCACCGCTGCGAGGAGGTGTGGCTGCTGAGCGGCAGCCGCGATGTGGAGCGACTGGTGGAGGTGCTGCGGGCGCGGGGGCTGCACGTGACCGTGTTCAGCACCGAGGGGATGGTGGCGCGGGAGCTGCGCAACGCGGCGGACCGCTTCGTCGATCTGGCCACATTGAAGCCCCAGCTGGTGAAGGCCGACGCGGCCCACCCGGTGGCGGCCACCTAGACTGACATCAACTCATAGTCATTCCGCTTAACCGCCTCCCCTTCGTCATGGCGCGCGATCCCGGCCGGGTCCTGATCTTCGACACCACCCTGCGCGATGGCGAGCAGTCGCCGGGCGCCAGTCTGAACCTGGAGGAGAAACTGGCGATCGCCCAGCAGCTGGCCCGCCTGGGGGTGGACATCATCGAAGCCGGCTTCCCCTTCGCCAGCAGTGGCGACTTCAACGCCGTGCAGCGCATCGCCGCCACCGTCGGCACCACCGATGGGCCGGTGATCTGCGGCCTGGCCCGCGCCGCCGCCGGCGACATCAAGGCCTGCGCCGAAGCCGTGGCCCCGGCGGCCCGCCGCCGCATCCACACCTTCATCGCCACCAGCGACATCCACCTGGAGCACAAGCTGCGCAAGAGCCGCCGCGAGGTGCTGGCCATCACCCACGAGATGGTCGCCTACGCCCGCTCCCT
>JBIIND010000340.1:0-2750 GCA_044337665.1 Cyanobium sp. | reverse complement strand
CTCCCCCTGGCTGAAAGCGTGGCTATGGCTCTGGCCACCCTGCGTGCGAACCGCATGCGCAGCCTGCTCACCATGCTCGGCATCGTGATCGGCAACGCCTCGGTGATCACCCTGGTGGGCATCGGTCGCGGCGCCCAGAACCTGGCGGAAAACCAGCTGAGCAGCCTTGGGGCCAATGTGCTCTTTGTGGTGCCGGGCAACAACGACACCCGTCGCCAGGGGATCGAGACCCCGAAAACCCTGGTGCTCGAAGACGCCAGGGCGATCGCCGAGCAGGTGCCGAGCGTGCGCCGGGTAGCCCCCCAGATCACCCTCAACGAGGTGGTGCAGGCCGGCGCCCAGAGCGCCTCCGCCACCGTGACCGGGGTGACTCCGGCCTTCCTCGAGGTCCGCAGCTACGAGATGGCCCAGGGCCGCTTCTTCAACGACAGCGATCTGCGCAGCGCCCGCAATGTGGCGGTGATTGGCCCCGACCTGCAGGACAAGCTCCTGGCACGCGGTTCGGCGATCGGACGCCAGCTGCGCATCCGCGATCAGTCGTTCGAGGTGATCGGCGTGCTCTCCCCCAAGGGGGCGGTGTTCGGCTCCAACCAGGACCAGACGGCCTACGTGCCCCTCACCACCATGGTCAGCCGGCTGAGCGGACGGGATCCCACCTACGGCATCAGCCTGTCCTTCATCAGCGTGGAGGCGAAGGACGAGAAGAGCACGGGCGCTGCCGCCTTCCAGATCACCAACCTGCTGCGCCAGCGCCACCGCATCCTGCGGGAGGACGACTTTGCTGTGCGATCCCAGAAGGATGCCCAGCAGATCGTGGGCAACATCACCGGGGGGCTCACCTTGATGCTGGGAGCGATCGGGGCCGTTTCCCTGCTGGTGGGGGGAATCGGCATCATGAACATCATGTTGGTGTCGGTGAGCGAGCGCACCGAGGAGATCGGCCTGCGCAAGGCCCTGGGCGCCCGCAGCGACGACGTACTGACCCAGTTCCTGGTGGAATCCCTCGTGCTCGCCAGCCTCGGGGGTGTCATCGGCAGCGCGGTCGGAGTCGGAACCGTGGCCCTGGTGGGGATGACAACCCCGCTTCCGGCCACCATCTCGGGGGTGATGGTCCTCAGCACGGTGGCGCTCTCCGGCTCGATCGGCCTGTTCTTCGGGGTGGTGCCGGCCCGGCGGGCGGCCCGCCTGGATCCGATCGTCGCCCTGCGCAGCCTCTGAGCGGCGGGTCGGGGGAGCCGCAAATCTTGAGCAATTCTGTGGAAAGGCGGAAATCGTCGCCTTCGTCACCAAAGCCTCACCGACCGCAATGGGTAGATAGGCCCTGTTGCGCTCCCCCAAGCCCTTGGACTCGCTGACGCCAGGCGATCGCTTCCTCTCCGATCGGGCCGTCCCAGAATCCATCATGGCCGAGGTCAGCGGGGAAGTCGTCGGCGAGCTCGTGGGCGGTGGAAGCTCCGGCCAACTGGAATGCGCTTATCGCAACAGCTCCGATCGGATGGTGATCCTGCGCTGTCTCGGCCCCTGCGCCTTTTTTCTCGAGAGGGTGGTTTTCCCCTTTGAACTGCTGAGCTTTGCCTGCCCACCGGACAGTGAGGTGGAAATTCTCACCCACGGTCTCGGCGGCCCCGAACTGCTGGAGTCCATGCCGGCCCGCATGCTCCGTCTTGACACCGGCCTGGGACCCCTGGACCTGGCGGACGACGATTGCGCCGACGTCAGCCCCTGGCTGCAGGCTGGCTGAGCCGGAGCGGCAGACTCAAACCACGGCCCCCCAGGGAGGCCTTTACAGTCATTCAAATTCTCCATTTCCATGAACCAGCGCTGGCGTCTCCTCGCTCTCTGGCTGCTGCCGATCGTTGTGGCTCTCTTCCTCGGCTGGCAGTTGTTCAGCGGAGGAGCCACCCGCTTCACCCGTGGGGCCTCCACGGGTCCCACCGTCGCCCCCCGCAATGCCGCCGTCGGCCGGATGAGCTACGGGCGCTTCCTCGACTACGTCGACGCCGGTCGGGTGACAGCCGTCGACATCTTTGATGGGGGCCGGATGGCGGTTGTGGAGGCGGTGGATCCCGACCTTGACAACCGCGTCCAGCGGCTGCGGGTTGACCTCCCCGGCCTGGCCCCTGAGCTCGTCAACAAATTGAAGGATCGGGGAATCAGCTTCGACATCCACCCACCTCGCCAGGCCCCGCCAGCCCTCGGCGTGCTGGGCAATCTCCTCTTCCCTCTGCTGCTGATCGGCTCCCTGATCTTCCTGGCCCGCCGCTCCAGTGGCATGCCCGGCGGACCAGGCCAGGCCATGCAGTTCGGCAAGACCAAGGCCCGCTTCGCCATGGAGGCCCAAACGGGGGTCAAATTTGACGATGTCGCCGGGGTGGAGGAGGCCAAGCAGGATCTGCAGGAGGTGGTCACCTTCCTGAAGACCCCCGAGCGTTTCACCGCCATCGGGGCCAAGATCCCCAAGGGCGTGCTGCTCGTCGGCCCCCCCGGCACCGGTAAAACCCTCCTGGCCAAAGCGATTGCCGGTGAAGCCGGCGTTCCCTTCTTCTCGCTTTCCGGTTCCGAATTCGTGGAGATGTTCGTGGGCGTCGGTGCCAGCCGGGTGCGCGATCTCTTCAAGCGTGCCAAGGAAAACAGTCCCTGTCTTATTTTCATTGATGAGATCGATGCCGTGGGACGCCAGCGGGGCGCGGGAATCGGGGGTGGAAACGATGAGCGGGAGCAGACCCTCAACCAACTGCTCACCGAGATGG
>JBIIND010000339.1:0-2752 GCA_044337665.1 Cyanobium sp. | reverse complement strand
GAGCCCGGCCAGCACCAGATCCGCCCTCAATCAGATCAAGGAACTGCGCGAACGGATGGAGAGCGCCGGGCTCTCGATCAAGGAGGCCCAGCAGCTGGTGTCGTCCCCCGTGGCCCGTGCCGAGGGCCGCATCGACTGGGAGCTGGTGATGCAGCGCTTCGAGAAGTACAAGGTGCTCGACAGTGGCGATGTCCGCCCCAGCACCTTTGAGCGCCTGTACCGGCCCGTGCTCAACCAGGTGCGGGATGTGTGCGCACCAGGCCGATTCCGCGGAATGGACGATCGGTTCTGGCGGCGCTGCGGGACACCTACGGGGGCGCTCCGGGAAGCCCTGGCCGTCGCCTGCGGATCATGGTTGCCGCCCAGCTCCTGCGCTACGCCGTTGCTGAGATGGGCGCGCCGGCTCGCTGGGGCCCTCCGGATGACCTCGTGCCACTGATCGGTCGGCGCGATGCCGCGCAGAAGAACCCCGCCACTCCCCTCAAGGACGACCAGCGGGTCAGGCTGCTGGAAGGGATCCCGGATCCCCGCTGGCGCTTCGCGGTGCAGCTGATGGCCACCTTCGGGTTGCGGCCAACGGGAACTCTTGGGTCTGGATCCACTCGGCATGCCTGGGCTGGCCCAGCGTCTGATCGGTCGACTGGCGATCGGCGACGCATTGCCGCCCCTCGGAAACAGCGATGCCACGACGGCCACAGCCCTGGCGACCTACCTGAAGTGTCGGCCCCAATGGAACAGCCTCCGGCAGGAGATCGCCGCGACCGGCGGGAAGCTCTCGGTGTACTCCTGCCGCCACGGATTTGCCCTGCGGGCTGCCCAGCTCTACGGCCTGAGCCCCAGGGTGACCGCTGCCCTGATGGGGCACAGCCTGCAGAGCCATGTGAATCACTACGGCCACTGGACCAATGCCGACACGCTGGATGAAGCGGTGGCAGCGGGGGTAAGCGGTGCCCATGGGATGTGGGTGAGGAACGCCGATGAAGCGCCCTGCCGGAGCTCATCGAGAGGGTGGCGCAGGTGGGGCTTGGCGCTGTTCCCCTCACCCGCCCCGTGGTCCGTCTACACCCGTGGAGACACGCCTGAATGAGGCAAGAGTCGCCAGTGAAGCTGCCGGTCCAGTACGCCACAGTTCCGCTCAGCCAGCGAGCGGATCCCGCGAGGCCGTCAGCAGCTGGCAGGCAATGCCGCAGGACAGGCTTCCGTGTGGATGGAGCCCAAAACAGGCTTCAATGGGGAACCAATGCCGCCACAGAATTCGCGTTTCTCCCTCGTTGGCGACACTTGCGTATCAGGAGTCTGCAACAGGCTCTGGATGCTTGTGAAAGCATCGAACTTGAGGGGGTATTCCCCTGAAACGCTGAGGACCCACTGGGGTGATTTGACAATTTCCCAGATTCAGGGTACCCCGGCCAGCGGAATACAAGAACCGTCTGCCAGCAGAAGGCAGCGGGCGGATGCATCACATCTGAGGCAGGGAGCACTCCCTGCTCAATACTCCGCCAGCTGATGGCAGTTGCCTGCGCCGCTGTTCATCGGCTCCACAACCATCCGCGGCGCCAGCACCCACTTCGGCAAGGAGACGCGCCCCGATAGGGTGATGCTGCAGCTGGGCCAGCGCTCCAGCGACCGGGACGTGTGGCTGTGGGTGCCAGTCGGCACCAGCCGCAACCAGGCCAGCCCCTGGAGCTCACCCCTGACCCTGAGCCACTGGCGGGAATGCAACGAGCTGCCCGTCATCAGCAGCCTTCCCCCTCAGGGCTGGCACCTGGTGACGGGCACGTCGGACTTCATCCGCAACTTCCCGCCCATGAGTGCGGTGGGCCCCCCCAGCACCCGCAGCAGGGTCCGCTGCTCTCGGGATCTGGTGGCGGGGCAGGAGGAAGCGGAGATGGCGGGTCGACTGGCGGCGCCCCGACGCGACCTGCTACAGGGATTCTCTGGCCGCGAAATTATGGCCACTGATTTTTATAAACTATCAGGAACTTCTGCATCCAAAAGAGAATGTATATTTTGATCGAGAGAATGGAGGCATCATGTTGCGAGTCGCTAGTCTTAACGATACAATCTTATCGCTGTCAACCGGCTCCCCCCAGTAAACAAGATTGAGAAATTCGTCATTATCCTTAATAATTGGATAGACAATCATTTCGCGACCAGCCTTAGGAATGAACCGGTAGGAGCTGACAATCTCGCCCGCAGAATTTAAGTATTCTATCACAACCGGAAAAGGCCGATAAAAAGTTGACAGAAGAGACCTAGAAAGGGAATCTTTAAGTTCAACATCAAGAATTACGAAGCCAGTCTTTTCCCTGGGGATCTCAAGGGGCCTAGATTGCCACTTCATTTTTCCAGTCTTAAGCCACTCAAGATATCCCTTAATATTGCTAGTGCAGCTATTTGAAATTGGAACAAATTCATCTTCCTCAAAGCTTCTTTTTTTGCTAAAGACGAGGCTTCCTTCGCTTCCTTCATGACTAAATGAATAGAAGCGCTTTATCGACGCCAAAAATGAAGAGTCGAGCCCAATGGGTAGCCTGCCATCAATATCATTGATGTCAACTATAACCCAATCGGGAGATTTCTTCCTATCTGCAAAAAATCGCTTATTTATGTCCTGCAGATTTCGCGAATACGCAGAATAGCTCTGCAGAACAGGCCTAGGTTTGTAAGCAAGATCATTTGCGATTAAATATGAAATACCCCAGGGAATAACATCTGCACTAAAATTCTTTTTAATCTTATAGTCTTCAGA
>JBIIND010000338.1:0-2755 GCA_044337665.1 Cyanobium sp. | reverse complement strand
CTGGGTCCCCGGCCGCTGCGCCCGGCGCTGGGGTACGGCCACCAGGCCCAGGAACAGCAGGGAAAGGCCAACGCCCATCAACCCCAGGCCGAGGGCATCGAGCCAGGGCCCGGCCCCAACCCCCATCGGCGCGGCGCGCTTCATCGCGGCGGCGGCAGCTCCAGCAGCACCGGACCGCGGTTCCGCTGCCGCAGCCAGCGCAGGGAGCCCGTCACCTCCGCCACCGGCAGGGCCGCCGAGGGCAGGTAGCGCACCTCCCGGCCCGCGCCGCCCTGGGCCAGGCGAGCGGTGAGGGCCGTACGGCTCAGGGACGCGCCGTTGGCGTACCAACGATCCCCCGGACCCTGGACGATCCGCAGCCGTTCGGCGCCGGCGGAGCCCGGGCTGAAGGGGCGGGGGCGCGGCGTCCGCTCGACCACGATCGCGGGAAGGGCCGCCACCACGCCGCACACCAGCAGCGTCAAGCCCACCAGGCAGGGGAGCGCCAGGCTCATGGCCGGCACTCCGCAGCCTCGGTTCCCCCGGGCCCATCCCCGGATCCGGCGGCCTGGCGAAGATCCAGCCGTTCCAGCTGCCAGGCCCGCAGCCCCTGATTCGTCAGCAGGGTGGTGCTGGCGATCAGGCAGACCACCAGCCCCACCAAGGTGCTCATCAACACCTGGCCGTAGCCCTGCAGCGAAGCCCCCGCCGGCAGGGTCAGATCCCGACCCAGGCTGGAGAGCACCCCCATCAGTGCGAGCACGGTGCCCGTCAGGCCGAGCAGGGGGGCCAGCACCACCGCCGCCGCCAGCAGCGGTTCGCCGAACCGCATCTCCCGATCCCAGTCCTGCCGCTGGCGGGCGAAGGCCGCCGGATCCTGGCGAAGGCGCGGCCAGCGCTGGCGCCGTTGGGCGCGCTTCCGCCACCACTGCACCCACCAGCGGCCGCGATCAAGGCTCAGGGTGAGCACCGCAATCGACAGCAGAACCAGGGGCAGGCCCGTGGCCAGGGGCATGGCGGCGATGGATCCGTTCACGCCGACCGGCAGCACCAGGCAGTGAACCAATCGTAGGGGAGGTGGACCCTGCCGCCCGGTGCGCCGCTTGCTTGACAACCCCGGGGTCCGAGCCATCCTCCAGAGGGGGGCTTCCTGTTCTGCCGGGGCCTGCCGACCTGGTCAGCAAACCCATCGGCGCCTGTAATGCCTAGGGTTCTGAACCATTCCTACCCGTTCCCTTTCCCACCGTGAGCCCCATCTTCGCCGACAACAGTCTCAGCATCGGCCACACCCCGCTCGTGCAGCTCAATCGGGTCACCGAGGGCTGTGGCGCAAAGGTGCTGGCCAAAATCGAGGGCCGCAATCCCGCTTATTCGGTGAAATGCCGCATCGGCGCCGCCATGATCTGGCAGGCCGAAAAGGATGGTCTCCTGGGCCCCGGCAAGGAGATCGTGGAGCCCACCAGCGGCAACACCGGCATCGCCCTGGCCTTCGTGGCCGCGGCCCGCGGTATTCCCGTCACCCTCACCATGCCGGAGACGATGAGCCTGGAGCGGCGCAAGCTGCTCACCGCCTACGGAGCCAGCCTGGTGCTCACCGAGGGCCGGCTGGGCATGAAGGGGGCGATCCAGGCGGCGAAGGAGCTGGCGGATTCCGATGCCGACCGCTATGTGCTGCTGCAGCAGTTCGCCAACCCTGCCAACCCCCAGATCCATCACGACACCACCGGTCCGGAGATCTGGGAGGACAGCCAGGGCAACGTGGATGTGCTGGTGGCGGGCGTGGGCACCGGCGGTACGATCACCGGGGTGAGCCGTTATATCAAAACCACCCTCGGCAAGCCGTTGGTGTCGGTGGCGGTGGAGCCGGTGAACAGCCCGGTGATCTCCCAGACCATCGCCGGCGATGAGGTGCAGCCTGGCCCCCACAAGATCCAGGGCATCGGCGCGGGCTTCGTGCCCACCAACCTCGACCTCGCCATGGTGGATCGCGTCGAGAAGGTGAGCGATGAGGAGGCCGTGGCGATGGCCCGTCGCCTGATGCGCGAGGAGGGCATCCTCGCCGGCATCTCCTGTGGTGCCGCGGCCACGGCGGCCCTGCGGATCGCCCGGGATCCGGCCTTCGCCGGCCAGACGATCGTGGTGGTGCTGCCGGATTCGGGCGAGCGCTACCTCAGTTCCGTGCTGTTTGAAGGGGTGTTCAATGAGCGCGGTCTCGCCGTCGTCTGAACACCGCCAGCACGCCTCCGCCAGCGCTGCCCATGAGCCACCTGCGCGACATCATGCAGCGCCTCGGCGCCCGCGACAGCCGGCCCCAGGGTCCCGCCCCCGATGCCGCCGCCGCGGTGGCCGACTACGAGCGGCACCTGGAGGGCTGCACCCCGGCGATGCTCCATTACGAGTGGAGCTGGCTGGAGCAGCACCTCGAGACGCTCGACCTCAGCCTCAGCCAGCCGGCCATGCTCGCCACCCTCGGGGGTGAAGCCAAGGCCCAGGCCCTGCGCCGGGAAAGCCGCGCCTGCCAGGAGCGGCTGCGCCGGCGGCTGGAGGCCCTGGGGGAAGTGCCGGGCGGGCGCCATGGGCCGGTGCTGGCCGGCGAGCACGCCTGGGAGCTGAGCCATGGCGGCGTGCGCTCCCAGTGGGGCATCGGGGAGGGCACGTTCAGGGGCTGATGCGGTTCCAGGGGGCCCGCGCCAGCAGCAGGGCCATGCCGCAGAAACCGCTCACCCCGGCAAACACCAGCCCGGCCCCGACAAAGGCGCTGAGCAGCAACCAACCG
>JBIIND010000029.1:0-10430 GCA_044337665.1 Cyanobium sp. | reverse complement strand
CAGCAGGGCCGGGCCGTCCCAGGGTTCCTGCAGGCAGGCGTTGTATTCGTAGAACGCTCGGATGTCCGGCTGATCCCGCAGTTCCGGCTGGTCGCGGAAGGCCTCGGGCACCAGGGTCAGCAGGCTGTCGGTGATCGGCCGGCCGCTGCGCACCATCAGCTCCAGGGTGGCGTCGAGGTTGGCGGAGTCGCTGAAGGAGGCATTCACCAGGGGCCGCAGATCCGAGGCGGCCTCCCCCCAGACCGCTTCGAGGTTGGCCTCGGCGGCGCTGGCCCAGTTGATGTTGCCGAGCAGCGTGTTGATCTCCCCGTTGTGGCCCAGCAGGCGCATCGGCTGGGAGAGAGGCCAGCGGGGCAGGGTGTTGGTGCTGAAGCGCCGGTGGTAGACCGCGAAGGGAACGGCGAACCGTTCGTCGCGGAGGTCGGCATAGAAGCGATCGAGCACCTCCGAACGCACCATGCCCTTGTAGACGATGGTGCGGCCGCTGATCGAGGCGAAGTAGAGGCCGATGTAGTCCGCCCCCCAGAGCTCGCGAGCCCTGTCCACGGCGCGGCGGCGCAGGCGGAACAGCAGGGATTCGAGCGCGTCCATGTCGGCGGCCACGGCCGGCGAGGCCTCCGGGGACTGGAGCAGCCACTGCTCGATGACCGGGGCGTTCTGGCGGGCCAGGGGACCGAGCACGGAGGCGTCCACCGGCACGGTGCGCCAGCCGAGGCTGCGCAGGCCCAGGCGGTGCGCCTCCTGCTCGCAGAGAAGGCGGCACTGCGCACGCTCGTCGGCGTCCTCCGGCAGGAAGACCTGGCCAAGCCCCCGGGCGGAGCCGTTGCAGGCCGCCGCCGCCGGCCATTCAGCCTCCAGCAGCGCCCAGGGGATGGCCGTCAGGATGCCGGCCCCGTCCCCGGAGTCGCTGTCTCCGCCACAGCCGCCCCGATGTTCCATGCAGCGCAGGCCCCGCAGGGCCTGCTGAAGCAACCAATGGCTGGGCTGGCGATCGAGACGGGCCAGGAAGCCCACGCCACAGGCGTCCTTCTCGCCGGCCACCGCCGCCGGCGCGGGGCTGTCGCGATGGGGCCAGGCGGGATCGGAGGGAAGGGGCATCGGCCGGGTCGGTCCTAGTTCGAATGGTGCTCGCGATTCCAGCCGTCGGCAGCCTCATCCGGCACCAGCTGGGCGTACGGCTGATCCTAGGGAGCGGCGGCCTCGCACCGGATGCGGCGGCTAACTTTCAGGTCTTGACGCCCGCGACGATGGCCATGGCCTCCTGGACGGCTCTGCGCGCGGCCCTCACCTCGATCCTGATCGTCGCCACGCCGCTGGGGCCGGTGCCGGCCGGCCCCCTGCCGCCACCGCCGGCCCCGCCGACCCCCGCGGACCGGAAGGCCACTCCGGCCCCGGGGGAGGCGGTGCGTCGCGGTTCGACCCTGCAGATCAACGGCCGTCGCCAGCAGGCCGCCTGGGAGTGGGTGGATGGGGTCGGCGAGCGGCCCCGGGAGCTCTGGCTTCCGCTCGAGACCCTGCAGGAGCAGCTGGGGTTCAGCAGCCGGAGCCTCAGGGGCGGGGAGCTGGATCTGGAGTGGTTCGGCCGGGGCCTGCGGGTGCCTCCCTCGGCCCAGCGCTCCCTGGCCGACGAGGTGGCGGTGGAGGTGGCGGCCCTGCTGGAGGCCAGCGGGGTGCGGCTGGTGCTGCGGGGCGAAACCCTGGAACTCCAGCTGCCGCCCCCCAGGCTGTTGGGGGTGCGCCAGGCCCGCCAGCCGGGCCTGCGGCGGGTGGTGCTGGACCTGGACGGACCGGCGCTGGTGGGATCCGGGGGCGACGGATCCCTGCGGTTGGGCCTGCTCGGGGCGCCGGAGCAGCTGCGGAGCCTGGAGCGCCTCGGGCTGCGGGGCAGCCAGAGGGGGGCGGAGCTGCTCCTGGCAAGTCCCGCGGCTCCGCCCCGGCGGGTGTTCACCCTGGGGGAGCCAGCCCGGGTGGTGATCGAGCTGGCGGCCGGTGCGGCGCCGGTGGCGAGCGAAACGGAGCCGCCGCCCATGGATCCCCGGCTGCTGACGCTGCTTGGGCCCCAGTTGCAATGGGAGCGCCAGGTGCGCCAGCTCGGCGGGGACCGGGTACTGATCAATGCGGTGCGGATCGATCCCCGCACCAGTCCGCTGGGGCTTCGCCCCCTGCGCCGGGCCGACGGCATGGAGGGGCTCAGTTCCCTCACCCAGCTGGCCCGGGGTCAGGACGCGCTGGTGGCGATCAACGGGGGGTACTTCAACCGCGTGCGACGCCTGCCGCTCGGAGCCCTGCGGGATGACGGGCGATGGCTTTCGGGGCCGATCCTCGGCCGGGGGGCGATCGGCTGGGAGCCGCGCCACCTGCCCCGCTTCGGCCGGCTGACCCTGCGGGAGAGCGTGGTCGACCGGGGCGGGCGGGAATGGGAGATCGTGGCCCTCAACAGCGGCTGGATCCGGCGCGGCCTGAGCCGTTACACCGCCGACTGGGGGCCGGTGTACCGCTCCCTTTCCGACGGGGAGCAGGCCCTGCTGCTGCGGGACGGCGTGGTGCGCTCCCGCTTCGAGCCGGCCCGGCTGGGGGCGGGTGTGCCGCTGGAGGCGGGAGACACCCTGCTGGTCGCCCGCGGCGGGGCCGCCCTGCCCTGGGCGGAGGGGGAGAGCCTGAGCCTGAACCTTGCGGTCAGCGATCCGCTGGGGGAGGCCAGCCACGTGATGGGGGGCGGCCCGCTGCTGCTGCTGGAGGGCCGCGTCGTCCTCGATGGCGCGCGCGAAAGCTTCGCCCCCTCCTTCCTGAGCCAGGGGGCCCCACGCACCGTGATTGGCAGCGACGGCAGCCGGCTCTGGCTGGTCACCCTGCAGGGTCTCGACAGCCCTGGCCCCACCCTGGCGGAGACGGCGGTGCTGCTGCGCGAGCTCGGTCTGCGGGACGCCCTGAATCTGGATGGGGGCAGCTCCACCGGCCTGGTGATGGGAGGTGCCCACACCGTCAAGGGTCGGGGGGTTGCCGGCTCGGTGCACAACGGGCTCGGCCTGGTGATCGAGGATGCGCCCGCCGCCGGGCCAGGGGGCTGACACAGTGGATGGCATGAGCAGCTTTCCACCGTGCCCAGGGGTCACAGTCTGAGGATCAGCGCCGCCGCCGCCGCTGAACTGAGCCGGCAGGCCGCCGTGGCGGGCACCCCCGGGCTGATGCACATCGACCTGCAGGAGGGCGGCTGTGAGCAGTGGACGATCCGGCTGCGCCCGGGTCACCTGGCGGGAACGCCGGTGGCTCGGGCCGATGGGGTCACCCTCTACGCCCCGGGGCAGCAGGTGAGCATGCTGACGGGCCTGCACCTCGACTACAAGGGGGATCTCAGCGGTGGCGGTTTCCTGGTGCGGCCTTCCGGGGAGGTGCGCAGCTGCGCCTGCGGCGCCGCCTTCAGCCGAACGGCTGGACGGGGGACGGCGACGAAGTAAGGTGACCGATTGTCGCAATCGGTCGGACATCCGACCGGCTCCCTCCGGCCCTCGATGCCCACCATCCAGCAGCTGATCCGCACCGAGCGGCAGCGTCTCACCCGCAAGACCAAGTCCCCCGCGCTGCGCTCCTGCCCCGAGCGCCGTGGCGTCTGCACCCGCGTCTACACCTCCACGCCGAAGAAACCAAACTCGGCCCTGCGCAAGGTGGCCCGGGTACGCCTCACCTCCGGGTTCGAGGTGACCGCCTACATCCCCGGTATCGGCCACAACCTCCAGGAGCACTCCGTGGTGTTGATCCGTGGCGGCCGGGTCAAGGACCTGCCGGGCGTCCGCTACCACATCATCCGCGGCACCCTCGACACCGCCGGCGTGAAGGACCGCCGCCAGGCCCGTTCCAAGTACGGCGCCAAAACTCCCAAGTCCTGATTATCCCTGGCTCCGCCTGGGTTTCTTCGCTCCCTTCCCCCCTCCTCCATGTCCCGCCGCAACGCCGCCGAGAAGCGCCCGGTTCTGCCCGATCCCCAGTTCAACAGCCGTCTGGCCTCGATGATCGTGGCGCGGCTGATGAAGCACGGCAAGAAGTCAACCGCCCAGCGGATCCTTTCGGACGCCTTCACCCTGATCAACGAACGCACGGGTTCCGACCCCCTCGAACTGTTCGAAACGGCCGTGCGCAATGCCACTCCGCTGGTGGAGGTGCGGGCCCGTCGGGTGGGCGGCGCCACCTACCAGGTGCCGATGGAGGTGCGCCAGGAGCGGGGCACGGCCATGGCCCTGCGCTGGCTGGTGAGCTACTCGCGCGCCCGCAACGGCCGCAGCATGGCCCAGAAACTGGCCGGCGAACTGATGGACGCCGCCAACGAAGCGGGGAGCGCCGTGCGCAAGCGGGAGGAAACCCACAAGATGGCGGAGGCCAACAAGGCCTTCGCCCACTACCGCTACTGAGCGCCCAGCGCAACGGGACTGGCGCGGAGCCAGTCTGTAGAATTTGCCTCGCTTTTTTGTCGACCCCCCTCGGAGACGTACCCCGTGGCTCGCGCCTACCCCCTGGAACGCACCAGAAATATCGGTATCGCCGCACATATTGATGCGGGCAAGACCACCACGACTGAACGCATCCTGTTCTATTCGGGCGTGGTGCACAAGATGGGTGAAGTCCACGACGGCGCCGCCGTCACCGACTGGATGGAGCAGGAGCGGGAACGTGGCATCACCATCACGGCCGCGGCCATCTCCACCAGCTGGAAAGACCACCGCATCAACATCATCGACACCCCCGGACACGTCGACTTCACCATTGAGGTGGAGCGGTCGATGCGGGTTCTCGACGGCGTTGTCGCTGTCTTCTGCGCGGTTGGTGGCGTCCAGCCCCAGTCCGAGACGGTGTGGCGCCAGGCCGACCGCTACAACGTGCCGCGCATCGTGTTCGTCAATAAGATGGACCGAACCGGAGCAAACTTCCTGAAGGTCTTCGAGCAGATCAAGGACCGCCTCAAGGCCAACGCCGCCCCCATCCAACTCCCGATTGGGGCGGAGGGCGACCTCAAAGGCATCGTGGATCTGGTGCGCAACAAGGCCTTCATCTACACGAATGATCTCGGCACTGACATCCTCGAGCAGGAGGTCCCGGCCGACATGAAGGATGAGGTGGAGAAGTGGCGCAACAACCTGATGGAGTGCATCGCGGAAACGGATGAGACCCTGCTCGACGCCTTTCTCGAAAATGGCGAGCTGAGCGAGGAGCAGCTGATCAGCGGCATCCGCAATGGCGTCACCCACCACGGCCTGGTGCCAATCCTCTGCGGCTCCGCCTTCAAGAACAAGGGTGTGCAATTGATGCTCGACGCTGTCGTCGACTACCTGCCTGCCCCTGTCGATGTCCCCCCCATCCAGGGCATGCTTCCCGATGGCAGCGAGTCGACCCGCCCCTGCGAGGACAGCGCTCCCTTCAGCGCCCTGGCCTTCAAGGTGATGGCTGATCCCTACGGCAAGCTCACCTTCGTGCGCGTTTACAGCGGTGTGCTGCAGAAAGGCAGCTATGTGCTCAACTCCACCAAAGACAAGAAGGAACGGATCTCGCGCCTGATCCTGCTCAAGGCTGACGAGCGGGAGGAGGTGGACGAGCTGCGAGCCGGAGATCTGGGTGCCGTCCTGGGCCTGAAGGACACCACCACGGGCGACACCCTGTGCGTGGAGAACGCTCCGATCATTCTCGAATCCCTGTTCATCCCCGAACCGGTGATCTCGGTGGCCGTGGAGCCCAAAACCAAGGGTGACATGGAAAAGCTCTCCAAGGCGCTGATGTCTCTTTCCGAGGAGGATCCCACCTTCCGGGTGAGCACCGATCCCGAGACCAACCAGACCGTGATCGCCGGCATGGGCGAATTGCATCTGGAAATCCTGGTCGACCGCATGTTGCGGGAGTTCAAGGTGGAGGCGAATATCGGCGCTCCCCAGGTTTCCTACCGGGAAACCATTCGAGCCAGCGCCAAGGGTGAGGGCAAGTTCGCCCGCCAGACTGGCGGCAAGGGCCAGTACGGCCACGTGGTCATCGAGATGGAGCCCGGCGAACCTGGCTCCGGCTTCGAATTCGTCAACAAGATCGTCGGTGGCATCGTCCCCAAGGAGTACATCGGGCCTGCCGAAGCGGGCATGAAGGAAACCTGCCAGTCCGGCGTGATTGCGGGGTTCCCCATGATCGACGTGAAGGTCACCATGGTCGACGGTTCATACCACGACGTCGACTCCTCGGAGATGGCGTTCAAAATCGCCGGATCCATGGCCTTCAAGGACGGTGTCAAGAAGTGCAATCCGGTGCTTCTCGAGCCGATGATGAAGGTTGAGGTCGAAATTCCCGAGGATTTCCTTGGCTCGATCATCGGCGACCTCTCCTCCCGCCGTGGCCAGATTGAGGGGCAGTCCGTTGATGGCGGGCAATCCAAGGTTCAGGCCAAGGTGCCCCTGGCCGAGATGTTCGGCTACGCCACCCAACTCCGATCCATGACCCAGGGTCGGGGTATTTTCTCGATGGAATTCAGTCACTACGAGGAAGTTCCTCGTAATGTGGCGGAAGCCATCATTTCAAAGAATCAGGGCAATTCCTGATCTTTACCCACTCCAAACCAACCCCGATTCTTCCCTTCCATGGCACGCGAGAAGTTCGAAAGGAACAAACCCCACGTCAACATTGGCACCATCGGCCATGTGGACCACGGCAAGACCACCCTTACCGCCGCCATCACCAACGTGCTGGCGTCCCAGGGCAAGGCCAAGGCCCAGGCCTATGACGAGATTGATGGCGCTCCGGAAGAGAAGGAGCGGGGCATCACCATCAATACCGCACACGTCGAGTACGAGACCGACAATCGCCACTACGCCCACGTGGACTGCCCGGGCCACGCGGACTATGTGAAGAACATGATCACCGGTGCCGCCCAGATGGACGGCGCCATCCTGGTGGTGGCCGCCACCGACGGCCCCATGGCCCAGACCAAGGAGCACATCCTGCTGGCCAAGCAGGTGGGGGTGCCCGCCCTGGTGGTTTTCCTGAACAAGAAGGACATGGTCGACGACGAGGAGATCCTCGAGCTCGTCGAGCTGGAGATGCGCGAGCTGCTGAGCAGCTACGACTTCCCTGGCGACGACATTCCCGTGATCCCCGGTTCTGCCCTCAAAGCACTGGAGTACATCCAGGCCGGCAACAAGGCCGTGCGTGGTGAGGACGAGTGGGTCGACAAGATCCTCGACCTGATGGATGCCGTCGATCAGGCCATCCCCGAGCCGGAGCGCGAGATCGACAAGCCGTTCCTGATGGCCGTCGAAGACGTGTTCTCCATCACCGGCCGCGGCACCGTGGCCACCGGTCGCATCGAGCGCGGCAAGGTGAAGGTGGGGGAGACCGTCCAGATCGTGGGCATCAAAGACACCCGCGAAACCACCGTCACCGGCGTGGAAATGTTCCGCAAGCTGCTCGACGAGGGCATGGCGGGCGACAACGTCGGCTTGCTGCTGCGCGGCATCCAGAAGGAGGACATCGAGCGCGGTATGGTGCTGGTGAAGCCCAATTCCATCAAGCCCCACACCAAATTCGAAGGCGAGGTCTACGTGCTGAAGAAGGAGGAAGGTGGTCGCCACACGCCCTTCTTCGCCGGCTACCGGCCCCAGTTCTACATTCGCACCACGGATGTGACCGGCCAGATCACCGCCTTCACCTCCGATGACGGTGCCAACGTGGAGATGGTGATGCCCGGCGACCGCATCAAGATGAGTGCTGAACTGATCTGCCCGGTGGCCATCGAGCAAGGTATGCGCTTCGCCATCCGCGAGGGCGGTCGCACCATCGGCGCTGGTGTGGTCTCCAAGATCGTCGAATGAGGTTGGGGGTGATCGGCGGGGTCCGCCTGTGACCCCGCCGATTGCCTTGCCCTAGGTTTGGGGGAGGGTACCTAAACCCTCCCATCTTCCCCGCCTTTCTTGATCAACCCCATGACCTGTCCCCACCAGGGCAGGTGTGGGCTCCGCCAGCACCTCGAAAACCGGATCCACCATGTCGTCCTCCATCGCCCAGCAGAAGATCCGCATCCGCCTGAAGGCGTTCGATCGGCGCATGCTGGATCTGTCCTGCGACAAAATCATTGAAACCGCGGACCACACGGCCGCCACGGCCATCGGCCCCATACCGCTGCCCACAAAACGCAAGATCTATTGCGTGCTGCGCTCGCCCCACGTCGACAAGGACTCCCGCGAACATTTCGAAACCCGCACGCACCGTCGCATCATCGACATCTACAGCCCCTCCTCGAAAACCATCGATGCGCTGATGAAGCTGGATCTGCCCAGCGGCGTCGACATCGAAGTGAAGCTCTGACGGCTGTGGACTCAGGGGCTGACGGTTAGGGGCCGAGGTCGAGCGCGTGGCTGTTGGGTGAAATCTCCGGCACCGCCAGCGCCAGCCCGGACGTTCTCCCTAGGATTGAGAGCCGGTCACCGCCTTCCGTTGCCTCTGCAGCCCCAGCCCCCCCGGTCCCCCTTCTCCGAATCGCGGCAGGGCCGCGCACTGCTCCCGTGAGTGACCTGGCTGTGCGGGAATTGCCGCTCTTCCCCCTTCCCGATGTGGTGCTCTTCCCCCAGGAAGTGCTGCCCCTTCACATCTTTGAGCCGCGCTACCGCATGATGCTGCGCACGGTCATGGAGGGAGACCGCCGCTTCGGTGTGGTGCGCTGGGACCCGCGCGAACAGCGCATGGCGGAAGTGGGTTGCTGTGCCGAAATTCTGCATTGCCAGACCCAGGATGACGACCGGAGCAACATCGTCACCCTGGGGCAGCAACGCTTCCGCGTACTGGACATCGTTCGCGATGCCCCCTTTCGGGTCGCGATGGTGAGCTGGATTGAGGACCATGTCCAGGAGGACCACCAGACCCTGGTCGATCTCACGGTGGAGGTCACCCAGGCCCTGAAGGACGTGGTGGAACTCACCGGCAAATTGATCGGCAAGCCCGCGGCGCTTCCGAACGACCTGCCGGACCTTCCCCGGGAACTCTCGTTCTGGATCGGTGCCCACCTCGGCGGTCCGGTGGCCGACCACCAGCAGGCCCTGCTGGAGATCACCGACACCGGCGAGCGCCTGCGCCAGGAATTCGATCTGCTGGACCAGACGCGCCGCCAGCTGGCGGCGCGCACCGTCCTGAAGGACACCTTCGCCGGGCAGGCCGACGACGCGGGTGAACTCGGCCCCAACCAAGACTGACGAAAATCCGAGCCCATGGGCCCCCTGCCGATTCCCGGCCCCACCCCGGCCGTCCTGTTCGCCGCGGCCACCGCGGGGGGCCTGGGTACCTGGCTGTGGTTGAAACGCAACCGCCGCTACACCGGCTCCACGTCGGTGTCCCAGGCCTATGACGCCTGGACCGAAGATCGGCTGCTGGAGCGGCTCTGGGGGGATCATGTGCACCTGGGCCACTACGGCGATCCCCCCCGACCCCGGGATTTCCGGAAGGCCAAGAGCGACTTCGTGCACGAGCTGGTGCGATGGAGCGGTCTGGATCGCCTGCCGAAGGGCTCACGCCTGCTCGATGTGGGCTGCGGGATCGGCGGCAGCGCCCGCATCCTGGCCCGCGATTACGGCTTCGACGTGCTGGCCATCAGCATCAGCCCCACCCAGATCGCCCGCGCCCGGGAACTCACGCCGCCCGATCTGCAGGAGCGCTGTCGCTTCGCGGTGATGGACGCCCTGGATCTGGAGCTGCCGGATGGCACGTCCGGGGCGGGCTTTGACGCCGTCTGGAGCGTGGAAGCCGGACCGCACATGCCGGACAAGCAGCGCTACGCCGATGAGCTGCTGCGGGTACTGCGCCCCGGGGGCCGGCTGGTGGTGGCGGACTGGAACCGCCGCGACCCGGCTGATGGGCCGATGACCGGGGCGGAGCGCCTGGTGATGCGCCAGCTGCTCGACCAATGGGCCCATCCGGAGTTCGCCAGCATCCCAGGCTTGAGCCTCCACCTGGAGCGCAGTCCCTGGGCCGGCGGCATGGAGGTGGAGACCGCGGACTGGAGCGCGGCCATGCTGCCCTCCTGGCGCGATTCGATCCTGGAGGGTCTGCGGCGCCCCCAGGCGGTGCTGGGGTTGGGGCCGAAGGCGGTGCTCCAGGGCCTGCGCGAGACGCCGACGCTGCTTCTGATGGACTGGGCCTTTCGCTCCGGACTGATGCGCTTCGGCGTGTTCCGCGGCATCCGGGGCCCTCAGGAGCCGGCCAGGGTGATGGGGGGAGCGTCAGAAGCGCACGAGTCCTCCAGCGCGGACAGGTCGTCGAGGGGGTAGGCCCCAAACAGGGCCAGGTGCTCACAAAGCGGGCGAAGCTCGGCCAGGGCCTGCTCCAGCGGCGCCGAGCCTCCGGGGAGCTCCAGATCGATGAAGAACACGTACTCGCCCATCTCCCGCTTGGACGGGCGCGATTCGATGTGACTCATGTTC